>NZ_BMDZ01000005.1 GCF_014636235.1 Tistrella bauzanensis | reverse complement strand
GGCCATCAGCGCGCAATCCCGTTGAAACCAACGGAATCATCGCACCGCTCGCACGCTGGGGAAAGTCCGACAGGCTGCTAGGACAGGCCATTGCCGCCCCGTATGGTCCCGGTCGGCGTTGAAGCCGTCTGGCGCATGCGGTACAACCGGGACCGAACCGGGCCCGTCAGTGGCGGGCAGTCCGGATGGTGTTTTCTGCCCATGGGCCGGCTTCGGCCGGCACAAGGGCTCGATCGGGGTGGCAGATGGCTTCCTATCAGTACGTCTATATGATGCGCGGCCTGAACAAGGCCTATCCCGGCGGCCGTCAGGTCGTGAAGGATGTGACCCTCTCATTCCTGCCGGGCGCCAAGATCGGCGTGCTCGGCGTGAACGGCTCGGGCAAGTCCACCCTGCTGAAGATCATGGCGGGGCAGGACACTGATTATACCGGCGAGGCCTGGGCGGCCGAGGGGCTGAAGGTCGGCCTGCTGTCGCAGGAGCCGCAGCTCGACGCCTCGAAGTCGGTGCTGGAAAACATCATGGATGGTGTCCGGTCGGTCAAGGATCTGCTGGACAAGTTCGAGGCGGTCAGCGCGAAGTTCGCCGAGATCGAAGACCCTGACGAGATGGACGCGCTGATCAACGAGCAGTCCGAGCTTCAGGAAAAGATCGAGGCGGTCAATGGCTGGGACATCGACCGGACGGTCGAGATCGCCATGGATGCGCTGCGCTGCCCGCCGGCCGAGAGCGACGTGACCACGCTGTCGGGTGGTGAGCGTCGCCGCGTGGCCCTGTGCCAGCTGCTGCTGTCGAAGCCCGACATGCTGCTGCTCGACGAGCCGACCAACCATCTGGACGCGGAATCGGTCGCGTGGCTGGAGCGGTTCCTGCACGATTATCCGGGCACCGTGGTGGCG
The DNA here is from genome assembly GCF_014636235.1 of Tistrella bauzanensis. Classification (NCBI taxonomy): domain Bacteria; kingdom Pseudomonadati; phylum Pseudomonadota; class Alphaproteobacteria; order Geminicoccales; family Geminicoccaceae; genus Tistrella; species Tistrella bauzanensis. Next base: position 141,620 of record NZ_BMDZ01000005.1, on the reverse strand, counting down.
GTCACCCATGATCGTTACTTCCTCGACAACGTCGCCGGCTGGATTCTGGAGCTGGATCGCGGCCGCGCGCTGCCGTTCGAAGGCAATTACTCGGCCTGGCTTGAGCACAAGTCGAAGCGGCTCGCCCAGGAAGAGAAGGAAGAAAGCTCCCGCCAGAAGACCCTCAAGCAGGAGCTGGAATGGGTTCGGTCCTCGCCCTCCGCCCGGCGCACCAAGTCGAAGGCCCGTCTTGCCGCCTATGAACGGCTGCTGGAACAGGATCGCGAGCGCGTCACCGATGCGGCGCAGATCGTCATCCCGGCCGGGCCGCGTCTTGGCAATGTGGTGGTCGAGGCCGAGCACGTCTCGAAGGGCTTCGGTGAGCGGCTGCTGATCGACGATCTGAACTTCCGCATCCCGCCCGGCGCGCTGGTGGGTGTGATCGGCCCGAACGGTGCCGGCAAGTCGACGCTGTTCAAGATGATCACCGGCGCCGAAACGCCGGATACCGGCAGCTTCCGCGTCGGCGAGACGGTCAAGCTCGCCTATGTCGATCAGAGCCGCGACGCGCTCGACCCCAACAAGACCGTCTGGGAGGAAATCTCCGGCGGTCATGAAGACATCGTGCTCGGCAAGCGCACGGTGAAGAGCCGGGCCTATTGTGGCGCCTTCAACTTCAAGGGCTCCGACCAGCAGAAGAAGGTCGGCCAGTTGTCGGGCGGTGAGCGCAACCGCGTGCATCTGGCTCGGACCCTGAAGTCGGGCGGCAATCTGATCCTGCTCGACGAGCCGACCAACGATCTGGACGTCGACACCCTGCGGGCGCTGGAAGACGCGCTGCTCGACTTCGGCGGTTCGGCCATCGTCATCAGCCATGATCGCTGGTTCCTCGACCGTATCGCCAGCCATATCCTCGCCTTCGAGGGCGACAGCCATGTCGAATGGTTCGAGGGCAATTTCGAGGCCTATGAAATCGACAAGCGCCGCCGCCTGGGTGACGCCGCCGTCGAGCCGCACCAGATCAAGTACAAGCCGCTGACCCGCGGCTGAACCTGACACGTCGAGCATAGCCGATATGTGATCATCGCCCGCCTCCGGCCATCCGAGGGCGGGTGATTTTCATTTGACCCCTCGGCCGGACACATCAGACACGAAAAACCGGCCGCTCCCCGGGGAACGGCCGGTCTCATGTCGTGGCGCGCCTGTAAAGCCGTGCCTTGTCGGGGTCAGGAATTGCGGGCGGTGGCCTGCTCTGTCCGGCGGTTCAGTTCGGTGACCAGACCGTTGATGCCCGAGCGTTCGATCACCGACGAGAATTCCGAGCGCTGGGTGATGGCCATGCTCACGCCCTCGATGGCGATATCGATGATCTTAGGGGTTGGGCCATCGACCCGGACGCGGAAGTCCAGCGGCACCGGCGGTCCGTCGGGGCGCCACATGCGGCCCGAGACCACGGCCATCCGATCGTCATTGCTGTCAGGCCTCGCACCCGTGGTGGTGAAGGCCTTGGCCTGTCCGGACTGGGCCAGCTTCTGGCTGTAGGTGCCTGCGACATAATCGGAAAACCGGCTGGAATAGGTCGAGACGACATAGGCGTCGAAGGCGTCGCGGAACGCCGCGCGCTGGCTTTCATCGGCCGCGCGCCAATGGCGTCCCAGCACGAAACGCGAGATCCAGTCGAAGTCGAAGCCTTCGTGGAACAGGGCGCGGAAGCGCTCGGTCCGCTGCTCGGCCGACAGGCCCGGCTCGGACAGCGCCGCAATCGCGTTGTTGCCGAACGCCTCGATGGCAGCCGATGCCGCTTCGGGGTTCGCTTGTGCCGAGGCGGCGGTGATGGCCGTCGACCCGATGACAGGCAGGACCGGTATGGCTGCGCCAAGGGCGAGCGCAACGGCGAGCCTGCGAAGGCGGATGGTCATCGTGATGACTCTCCCGGTGTGGCGGCATGGGCCACCGCATGTATGGCCACACGCCCGAACGAGGTGCGCGCTCTTCTATATGGTCCGCGGATCACTCCGCGTCGAGGTCCAGCCGGAAGACGTCGTCATTCTGGCGGCCACTGGTCGTTTTGCCATTGGCGATCAGGTTCAGGCGCCGCTGCCAATAAGCGCTGCGCACCGCCGCATAGAAATCGACCGAACTGCGCTGCAGATCGTCGAGCGCCTCGATTGCGCCTTCGCGGGCGACGATGCCGTTGGCGATGGCCAGGCCCAGCATGACGTCGCTGTCGTCGATGGCATAGCTGACCGGATCGGCAAAGGAACTGGCACCACGGCCGACCGTGTGCCGCAGGGTCGAGGGACCAAGGATCGGCAGAACGATATAAGGTCCGGGGCCGATGCCCCAGACCGCGAAGGTCTGGTCGAAATCCTCGTCATGCGCGGGTGGCATGCCGGCATCGGATGCCACATCGATCAGGCCGCCGACGCCGGCGATGCTGTTCAGCATGAAACGGCCGGCGGTATCGGCGGCGCGCTGGGGCTCGCCCTGTGCCACATCGTTGATGAACACCAGCGGCAGCGACAGGTTGACCAGGAAGTTGCCGATGACGGTGCGGATCGGGGGCGGCACCATCTGGCGATAGAGCAGGGCGACCGGCTTGATGATCAGCCCGTCGACGAACGTATTGGCCGAAAACACCGCCCGGTTCAAGGGTTCCAGCGGGTCCGACAGCTCAACCGGCTGGGCGGCGGGGCCAGTGGTCGCCACCGGCGCATCGCTACCGGCCGTGGCGCAGGCCTGCAGCATCAGGGCCGCCGCGACGGCGATGCCTGCCCGCCGGATTGTTCGGTCACTCCGTGCCGACGTGCCGACAGGCGCCGCATTTCGGACAGATACACCGGTTTCAGTGACCAAAGGTTCAAACTCCGCCCGGCTTGCGTCTGTGGCCATACGCTGCTGTCCTCCGTGTCCACGGCCCGCCCCTGGTGCCGCGTGCATTCATCCCCTGGAAAATACAAGGGACACGATGACCTATCATAATCGGTTGTTCCAGACCACGGAAAAGCCGCTTGCCCCCGTGGCCCGGGGGTATGGCGGTTGTGCCGCGCTGCCGGCTTGCAACAGGCCGCCAAAAGATATAAAGATATGTTTATGTCTTCCAGGGGGAATGTGACGGTATGATGGGTATGGTGGCCGGTGAAACTCTGTCGGGCAGGGGGGACATGGTCGGTGTCGCGGCCATGGATACGCTGCTCGACGGGCTGAAGGCCGCGGCCGAGCCGACACGTCTCAGGCTGCTGGCGCTTCTGGCCCATGGCGAGTTGACGGTGACCGAGCTGACCCAGATTCTGGGCCAGAGCCAGCCACGCGTCTCGCGCCATCTGAAGCTGATGTGCGAGGCGGGGCTGCTCGACCGGATTCCGGAAGGCGCCTGGGTGTTCTATCGCCTGGCACGCGAAGGGGCCGCCGCCGGGCTCGCCCGCCGCCTGGTGGAACTGTTGCCGAGCGATGATGCGGCTCTGGCTGTGGATGCCGGCCGTCTGAAGCGGGTGAAGGAAGATCGCGCGCGTCAGGCCGAAGCCTATTTTCGCGCCAATGCCGCCGAATGGCGCCGGATACGGTCGCTGCACGTTCCGGAGGCGCAGGTCGAGGCGGCCTTGAAGACCCTGATCGGCGGCTTCGCACCCCGCAGCCTGCTGGATATCGGCACCGGCACCGGCCGCGTGCTCGATCTTCTGGGGCCGCTGGTGGAATTCGGTCTGGGCGTCGACCGGTCACGGGAAATGCTGGCGGTGGCGCGCGAACAGTTGGCGGCATCGCGGCTGGATCATTGCCAGGTGCGGCTGGGGGATCTGAACCAGCTTCCAGTGGCCGATGCCGCCTTCGACGCCGTGATCGTGCATCAGGTGCTGCATTATCTGGACGATCCGGGACATGCGCTGGCCGAGGCGGCGCGGGTGTTGCGGCCGGGTGGCGTGATGGTGCTGGTCGATTTCGCGGCCCACGCCCTTGAAGACCTGCGACGGGATCATGCCCATCGCCGGCTGGGATTTTCAGATGCCGAGGTGAAGGACTGGCTGATCGGCGCGGGGCTGGTGCCATTGCCGCCGGAACGGCTGCCGGGCGATCCGCTGACCGTGGTGTTGTGGCCGGCCACGCGGCCGGCCGTCGGCCATGGCGGCGCCTGAGACGAGACGATATCGCGAACAGAAGCACCCGGACCACGAACCGGGGCCGGATCGAGATCATTGGGGAGAGGGTGTGATGACGGTGACCAGCGACAGGCGCGCATTCGTGCCGGCGGCACTCTGGGACCAGCCGGCACCAGTGCCGGAGCTTGGGGTCTCGTTCGAGTTCTTTCCGCCGCGCGGGGCACAAGGAGAGGCGCGGTTGTGGGAAACGGTGGAACGGCTGGCGGCCTATGCGCCCGATTTCGTGTCGGTGACCTATGGCGCCGGCGGCTCCACCCGCGATAAGACCCACGACACCGTGGTGCGGATGCGCGACGAATTCGGTCTGGATGCTGCCGCTCATCTGACCTGTGTCGATGCGGCAAAGCGTGATGTGATGGCGGTGGCCGACGCCTATGACGCGGCCGGCATCAACCATATCGTGGCGCTGCGCGGCGATCCGCCCCAGGGCGGCGGTGCCTATGTGCCCCATCCCGAAGGCTTTGCCTTCGCGGTCGATCTGGTGCGGGCGCTGGCGGCCCGCGGCGGGTTCGAGATCAGCGTCGCGGCCTATCCCGAGGTTCATCCCCACGCGTTGAACCCTGATGCCGATCTGGACAATCTGAAGGCCAAGCTGGACGCCGGCGCCACCCGCGCGATCACCCAGTATTTCTTCGATCCGGCGGCGTATCTGCGGTTCCGCGACCGGGCGGCGGCGGCGGGTATCACTCGGCCGATCCTGGCCGGATTGATGCCGGTGCTGGGTTTTGCCCAGATCCGGCGGTTTTCGGCGGCCTGTGGTGCCGGCATTCCGGACTGGATGATCCGGCTGTATGATGGCGCCGAGGATGACGAGGCCACGCATCAGGCGGTGTCGGCGATGCTGCTGGCGGAACAGGCGCGGCTGCTGGCGGCCGAAGGCTGCCACGATCTGCATTTCTATACGCTGAACAAGGCCGATCTCACCATCGCCGCCTGCCATCTGCTGGGCATCCGGCCGCGACGGGCGGCGGCGGATGGCAGGTCGGTGGAATCGGCCGCCGCCGCCGGCTGACCCGGCCATCCGGCATCACGATCATTTCCAGACCCCAGCGCGATCGAGGCAAGATGTCACGGCTTCTCGACTTTCTAGGCTCCAACGTCCTGCTGCTCGATGGCGGCATGGGCAGCCAGCTTCAGGCGCGTGATCTAAGCGTCGACGGCGATTACTGGGGCAATGAAAACTGCTCCGAAATCCTCAATCTCAGCCGCCCGGATATCATCCGCGACATCCACACCGCCTATTTCGAGGCAGGGGCCGATGCGGTCGAGACCAACACCTTCGGCGGGTCTCCGATCACGCTTGGCGAATTCGACCTCACCGACCGGGCGTTCGAGATCAATGTCCGGGCCTGCGAGCTGGCGCATGAGGCGGCGGAGCGGTTCAAGGGCGATGGCCGCGAACGCTTCGTCATCGGCTCGATCGGGCCGGGCACGCGTCTGCCGACCCTGGGCCATATCGATTATGACCGCCTTGAAGCGGCGCTTGCCGTGCAGGCAAGGGGCCTGATCGCCGGCCGGGCCGATGCCTTCCTGATCGAGACCTGCCAGGATCCGCTGCAGATCAAGGCGGCGGTGAACGGGGTCAAGATCGCCCGAGCCGAGGCCGGCGTCGACCTGCCGATCATGGTGCAGGTGACGGTGGAAACCGTGGGTACCCTGCTGGTCGGCACCGATATCGCGGCGGCGACCGCCATCATCGATGCGCTGGATGTGGACGTGATGGGGCTGAACTGCGCCACCGGTCCGCAGGAAATGCAGGAACATGTCCGCTATCTGGCCCAGACCTGGCGGCGGCGGATTTCGGTACTGCCCAATGCCGGCCTGCCGGAACTGGTCGACGGTGCGACCCATTATCCGCTGGGCGCGCGTGAACTGGCGCAGTGGCTGGAACGCTTCATTGCCGAGGACGGCATCGACATCGTCGGCGGCTGCTGCGGCACCGACCATACCCACATCGCCGCCATCGACCAGATGCTGCGGCGGCGTGGCGGCGCGCGGCATCGGCCGGCGCCGGTGAAGCGCGATGTCCATTGGGTGCCGGGTGTGGCCTCGCTGTTCGGATTCGTGCCGTATTTCCAGGAAAACGCCTATTTCTCGATCGGTGAGCGTTGCAACGCCAACGGTTCGAAGAAATTCCGCGAGATGCAGGATGCCGGCAACTGGGATGGCTGCACGGCCATGGCGCGCGAGCAGGTGAAGGAAGGCTCGAATGCCATCGACCTCTGCGCGGCCTTTACCGGCCGCAACGAGATCGCCGACATGACCGCGCTGACCACGGCGATGCGGGGCGCGGTTTCGGCGCCGCTGGTGATCGATTCCACCGAGCTCAACGTCATCGAGACCACGCTGAAGCTCTATGGCGGCAAGCCGATCATCAACTCGATCAATTTCGAGGATGGCGAGGCGCCGGCACGGGCGCGCCTGGAGCTGGCGCGCAAATTCGGCGCCGCCATGGTGGCGCTGACCATCGACGAAGAGGGCATGGCCAAGACGGTGGATCGCAAACTGGCGATCGCCGAACGGCTCTATGCGCTGGCGGTGGATGAATACGGCCTGGCGCCCGAGGATCTGCTGTTCGACCCGCTGACCTTCACCATCGCCACCGGCAATGAGGACGACCGCAAGCTGGGCGTCCAGACGCTTGAGGGTATCCGGCTGATCCGCGAACGGTTCCCGCGCTGCCAGATCATCCTGGGCCTGTCGAACATCTCGTTCGGCCTGAAGGCGGCGGCCCGCCATGTGCTGAACTCGGTGTTCCTGGACCATGCGCTCAAGGCCGGGATGAGCGGTGCCATCGTGCATCTGTCGAAGCTGATGCCGCTGCACAAGATCCCTGAGAACGAGGTGAAGATCGCCGAGGATCTGATCTTCGATCGCCGGGCCAAGGACTATGACCCGCTGATGGAATTCATGGCGCTGTTCGCCGACCGCAAGGTCGAGACGGCCGCAACCCGCGTGCGGCCCGACACAGTGGAGGAGCGGCTGAAATTCCGGATCATCGATGGCGACCGCGAGGGGCTGGGCGCCGATCTGGACGAGGCGATGGCCAGGATGCCGCCGCTTGAGATCATCAACACCGTGCTGCTCGACGGCATGAAGGTGGTGGGCGAGCTGTTCGGCTCGGGCAAGATGCAGCTACCCTTCGTGCTTCAGTCGGCCGAGACCATGAAGGCTGCGGTCGCCTGGCTTGAACCGCATATGGAAAAGGTCGACGGCGAGGAGAAGGCCACCATCGTGCTCGCAACCGTCAAGGGCGACGTGCACGACATCGGCAAGAACCTGGTCGACATCATCCTGACCAATAACGGCTATCGGGTCATCAATCTGGGCATCAAGCAGCCGGTGGCGTCGATCATCCAGGCCGCACGCGAGAACAGGGCCGATGCGGTGGGCATGTCGGGCCTGCTGGTCAAGTCGACCGTGATCATGCGCGAGAACCTTGAGGAAATGACCCGCGAAGGGATGGACGTGCCGGTACTGCTGGGTGGCGCCGCCCTGACCCGGAAATATGTCGAGGAAGACTGTGTCGCCGCCTATGGCGCCCAGCGTGTTGCCTATGCCCGCGACGCCTTCGACGGCCTGTCGCTGATGAACGCCGTGGTCGACGGCAGGTTCGATGACGCGCTGGCCGAGGCGAAGCGCAAACGCGAGGCCCGGCCGTCGACCAGCCGTGGCCCGAAGAAGCGGGCATCGAGCGACGAAGAGCTGAAGGCGATGCTCGACCGGCCGGTCGATTTCGACGAGGTGCGCATCCGCCGCTCGGAACTGCATGCCGATGTCGAGGTTGCCGAGCCGCCATTCTGGGGCGCGCGGGTGATCGAGCATGTGTCGCTGAAATCGGTGGTGCCGTATCTGAACGAGACCATGCTGTTCCAGTTCCACTGGGGCTATAAGCGCGCCGGCCGCAAACCGGCCGAGTTCGAGGCTTATGTGAAGCAGGAGCTGTGGCCGAAGCTCGAAGCCCTGCTGAAGACCTGCGCCAAGGAGAAGATCCTCGATCCGCAGGCCGCCTATGGCTATTGGAAGGCGGCGGGCGAGGGCAATGATCTGGTGCTGTTCCAGCCCGACGGCACCACCGAACTGGCCCGCTTCCGGCTGCCGCGCCAGGATCGCGAGGGCGGCTTGTGTCTGGCCGATTTCGTCCGCGACATATCGGACCCGGTGCGCGACGTGGTCGGGCTTCAGGTGGTGACGGTGGGGCAGCATGCCTCCGATGTGGCGCGGGAATGGTTCGCCGCCGACCGCTATCAGGATTATCTGTATCTGCACGGCCTGGGCGTGGAAGTGGCCGAGGCGATGGCCGAATACGTCCACAAACGCATCCGCGCCGAACTGGGCTTCGCGGCCGAGGATGCCCGCGAGATCGACCGGATGCTGAAGCAGGGCTATCGCGGTTCCCGCTACAGCTTCGGCTATCCGGCCTGCCCGAACCTGGCCGATCAGCGCAGGCTGCTGGACTTGCTGGGGGCCGAGCGGATCGGCGTGGTGATGGGGGATGAGGACCAGTTGCATCCCGAACAGTCGACATCGGCGATCGTGCTGTTGCACCCGCAGGCGAAATACTTCTCGGTCTGACCGCGCCGGCCGCCCGCGGCGACGCCACCCACCCGGCATCCTGCGATCATGATCGAAGCGGATGCCGGGTGTTTTGTCCCGTGAAGCAGCTTGTGGTTGAAGAAGCCGGTGCGTGATCCGTGACCGTCCGGCGCAGGCTTTCTGCGACGGATCGATCTAACGTCATGAATCGGGCGTTGAACCCTGCCGCCGATCGGGCGATAAGTGCTGTGGGGGCCTTGGCCGGCGATCGGCCGTCATCGGCGGCGGAGGGGCGCCGGAATGCCCGCGCGGTGACAGGCGGCACGCGCTGCCGATATGGGTGCCGGATCGCGGTGCAGCGCGGCAGGATGCAGTGCCGTATGGAACGGTGTTCCAACAAATCGCGTGCTTGGCAAATAAAGTTACTTGAGGCAAGGATGCCTGCCTCATAATATTGCTGCGCCGCAGCGCTGACCGCGTTGCGCACCGCAGCGACAGAACGAGGGCCGGAGAGACCATGAGGATCGCAGTTCCGAGGGAGACCCGTGCGCATGAGAGGCGCGTCGCGGCGACCCCCGAGACGGTCAAGAAATATCGCGAACTCGGATGTGAGGTCGTGGTAGAGACCGGTGCCGGGCTTGGCGCCGCCATCACCGACGATGCCTTCAAGGCCGCCGGGGCCGAGATCGCCGCCAGTGCGGCCGAGACCGTGGCCGGCGCGACGCTGGTGTTGAAGGTGCAGGCCCCCGATGCGGGGACGGAAACCGAGGCGCTGCCCGCGGGCGCCGCCCTGGTCGCCATGCTGAGCCCTTATGCCAATCGCGAACTGGTGCAGCGGCTGGCTGCGGCCAACGTCACCGCCTTCGCCATGGAACTGGTGCCGCGGATCACCCGTGCCCAGTCGATGGATGTGCTGTCGTCGCAGAGCAATCTGGCCGGCTATCGCGCGGTGATCGATGCCGCGGCCGAGTTCGGCCGTGCCATGCCGATGATGATGACCGCGGCCGGGACCGTGCCGCCGGCGCGTGTTCTGGTGCTGGGCGCCGGCGTCGCGGGCCTTCAGGCGATCGCCACCGCCCGGCGTCTGGGTGGTGTGGTGTCGGCCTTCGACGTGCGTCCGGCGGTGAAGGAGCAGGTGGAAAGCCTTGGCGCCTCGTTCGTGGAAGTGCCGAATGACGAGGCCGCAACCGCCGAGACCAAGGGCGGCTATGCCCGCGAGATGAGCGACGCCTATAAGGCGCGTCAGGCGCAGGTGCTGGCCGATCATGTCAAGAAGATCGACATGATCATCACCACCGCCCAGATCCCCGGCAAGCCGGCCCCGATTCTGATCACCGAAGAGATGGTCCAGGCCATGAAGCCGGGCTCGGTGATCGTCGATCTGGCGTCCGAGACCGGGGGCAACTGCGCGCTGACCCGCCATGGCGAGATCGTCGAGGTTCATGGCGTGCGGATCGTGGCCTTCCCGAACGTGCCGAGCCGGGTGGCGGTGAACGCGACCCAGCTTTATGCCAAGAACCTGCTGACCTTCGTGACGCTGCTGGTCGACAAGGAGACCAAGGCGCTCAAGGTCGATACCGCGGACGAGATCATCGCCGGGACATTGCTGACCCGTGATGGCGCCGTGGTGCATCCGAACTTCAAGGAGGGCGAGTGATGAGCGCGCTCGACCAGCTTCAGTCCGCAGCCGATGCCAATGTCGAGGCGGCGAATGCCAGCCTCGATGCCGCGCGTCAGGCGCAGGCCGAAATCGCCCGCCTCGCCGTCGACGGTGCCGCCGCCCATGGTGGCGTCGATCCGCTGGTGCTGGGCCTGACCGTGTTCGTGCTGGCGATCTTCGTCGGCTATTACGTGGTCTGGAAGGTGACGCCGGCGCTGCACACCCCGCTGATGGCGGTGACCAACGCGATTTCCGGCATCATCGTGGTCGGCGCGATCATCGCCGCCGGCCCGTCGACCTTCGGCTTCGCCACCGTCATGGGCTTCCTGGCGGTGACACTGGCCTCGGTCAACATCTTCGGCGGCTTTGTGGTGACCAACCGCATGCTCCAGATGTTCAAGAAGAAGCAGTGAGGACGGGATCGTGAACGCAAATCTTTCCTCCCTGCTGTATCTGGTTGCGGCCATCTGCTTCATCATGGCGCTGAAGGGGCTGTCGTCTCCGGTCAGCGCCCGCAATGGCAACCGGACCGGCATCGCCGGCATGGCGCTGGCCGTTCTGGTCACGCTGTTCCAGCCCGGCGTCGAGAATTACTGGCTGATCGTGATCGGCGTGATCATCGGTGGCGGCATCGGCACCGTGATCGCGCTGCGCATCCAGATGACGGCCATGCCGCAGCTCGTCGCGGCCTTCCACAGCCTGGTGGGTCTGGCCGCGGTGTTCGTGGCCGCCGCCGCTTACTATGCGCCGGAAGCCTATGGCATCGGCACGGTCGGCGCCATCCATGCCAACAGCCTGATCGAACTCAGCCTGGGTTCGGCCATCGGCGCCATCACCTTCACCGGCTCGATCATCGCCTTCGGCAAGCTGCAGGGCATCTTCAAATCGGCACCGGTGCGCTTCCCGATGCAGCATTGGGTCAATCTGGCGCTGGGTGTGGCGGTCATCGCGCTGATCGTGGTGTTCTTCCTGACCGAGTCGCCGGTGGCGTTCTGGCTGCTGACCCTGATCGCGCTGGCCCTCGGCATTCTGCTGATCATCCCGATCGGCGGCGCCGATATGCCGGTGGTCGTGTCGATGCTGAACAGCTATTCGGGCTGGGCGGCGGCCGGTATCGGCTTCACACTTGAAAACCATCTGCTGATCATCACCGGCGCGCTGGTCGGTTCCAGCGGCGCGATCCTGTCCTACATCATGTGCAAGGGCATGAACCGCTCGTTCGTCAACGTGATCCTCGGCGGCTTCGGCACCGATGGCAGCACGGCGGCGGCGGGTGGTGCCGATCTGGGCGACCGGACCGTGCGCCAGGGCAGCGCCGACGATGCCGCTTTCATCATGAAGAACGCCTCGTCGGTGATCATCGTTCCCGGTTACGGCATGGCCGTGGCGCAGGCCCAGCATGCGCTGAAGGAAATGGCCGACCAGTTGGAAAAGGCCGGCGTCAAGGTGCGCTATGCCATTCATCCGGTGGCGGGCCGTATGCCCGGGCATATGAACGTGCTGCTGGCCGAGGCCAATGTGCCCTATGACGCGGTGTTCGAGCTGGAAGACATCAACCGCGACTTCGCCTCCACCGATGTGGCTTTCGTCATCGGCGCCAACGACGTGACCAACCCGGCCGCCAAGACCGATCCGACCAGCCCGATCTATGGCATGCCGATCCTGGATGTCGAGCGGGCGGGCACGGTGCTGTTCATCAAGCGCAGCCTGGCCTCGGGCTATGCCGGCGTCGAGAACGAGCTGTTCTATCGCAACAACACCATGATGCTGTTCGGTGACGCCAAGAAGATGACCGAGGGCATCGTCAAGGCGATCGAGCACGCCTGATCCAGCGGCGGCGCATCCACGGTTCAACACAAAAGCAGCGCGGCTCCGGGAAACCGGGGCCGCGCTGTCTCGTTGGGGCAGGTCGTCTTCTGGTCGTCTGCCGGTCGTTCAGCCGCGCCGCCGCCATCCGGCAAGGCTGTGGGTCTTGTGGCCGGCGCCGGGGCCGGGCATGGCGGTCACCTCGCGCGGGTCCAGCGCCCGGCCGTCTTCCGACCGCACCGCCATCGTCTGGACCGGTCGCCCGGTCGCGGTTTCGACGAGGGTCAGGCGGGGGCCATCGGGGCTGGCATCCCAGGTCTCACCCCAGTGCAGCAGCGCCACCAGCACCGGATACAGATCGCGCCCCTTCGCCGTCAGCCGGTATTCGAACGACCGGCCATCGGTGGGCGAGGCGCGCTTTTCCAGGATGCCGGCGGTGGTGAGCAGCTTCAGCCGTGCCGCCAGCACACTGGACGACATCCCCAGATGCGCCTGAAAGGCATCGAAGGTGCGCATGCCATTGAAGGCATTGCGCAGGATCAGCACGGCATGGGCGGTGCCCACGACGTCCAGCGCCCGCGCGATGCTGCACTCCATCTGATCCAGTGCGATCCGGTTCATGCGCGCCGCCATTCGCCTCCGTCAGCCGTTCAGCGCGCGACCATGCCCGCGAGCCGGGCGTTGATCAGGCTTTCGGCTTCCGACATGATCCGGTCGATCAGCTCCTGGCAGCTCGGCACGTCGTGGATCAGCCCGGCGACCATGCCGCAGCTCCAGGCGCCGGCATCCATGTCGCCGTCGATCATCACCTTCGGATAGACGCCCGCCACGAGATCATGGATGTCGTCGATCTTGAGATCTGGGCCTTTTTCGCGCTCGATCTCGACGATCCGGTCGACGGCGGGGTTGGCCAGCACGCGTTCGGTGTTGGTCAGCCGGCGCATGATCAGCCGGGTATCGAGTTCCGAGGCGGCGACGATCGCCTGTTTCACGTTCTCGTGCACCGGGGCTTCTTTGGTGGCGATGAAGCGGGTGCCCATGTTCATGCCGTCGGCGCCCAACGCCAGCGCCGCCACCAGGCTGCGGGCATCGGCCATGCCGCCCGATGCCACGAAGGGAATGGTCAGCTCCTCGGCCGCGCGGGGCAGCAGGATCATGTTCGGGATGTCGTCCTCACCCGGATGACCGCCGCATTCGAAGCCGTCGACGCTCACCGCGTCGCAGCCGATCTTCTCGGCCTTCAGCGCATGGCGCACCGAGGTGCATTTGTGGATCACCTTGATGCCCGCTTCCTTCAGCGCCGGCATATAGGCCTGCGGGCTGCGGCCGGCGGTCTCGACGATGGTGACGCCACCCTCGATGATCGCGCGGATGTATTCAGGATAGGGCGGCGAGGCGAAGGTCGGCAGAAAGGTCAGGTTGACGCCGATCGGCTGGTCGGTCATCTCACGGGCGCGGGCAATCTCGCGGGCCAGAAGCTCGGGCGTCTTCTGGGTCAGGCCGGTGATGATGCCAAGCCCGCCGGCATTCGATACGGCGGCGGCAAGCTCGGCAAAGCCCACATAATGCATGCCGCCCTGGATGATCGGATGCCGGATGCCCAGCAGCTCGGTGATGCGCGTCTTCATGAAGCGTTCCTGCCTTCCCTCAGATGTCGCGGCTTGTCGCCGCTGACGATATGACTTCGGGAAACGAAGCTATCCTGCTTCGCCCAGGCGTGCAATCGGCTGTGGTGCCTCTCGGGTGGCGCGGATCATCAGATCGCGCCAGTCGCTCATCGGTCGCACCGGCGCATCGGCGGCAAGCATCAGCCCCGGCGTCATGCCTTCGGCCATGAACGCGCGGATCAGCGACCGGTCGCGGCTGATGACATGGATCGGCACCGATCGCGGCGCGCCGGCCGGCGTCACCAGCGGCGGCTGATGGTCGCCGACCACGATCAGCAGGGCATCCTTGGGCATGCGCTCGGTCGCCCAGCGCCCGACCAGCGCCAGGGTATAGTCCAACGCATTGGCATAGCGTTCGGCCCAGTCGGTGGTTGCCGCCGGAAACGGCTGTGCCGCGGGCGGGGGCGCGGTTCCGAAGACAGTGCCGTGATCGGTGCCGGCCATCGCCCAGTCACCGAGCAGCGGCGGCAGCGGCCCCCAGGGATGATGGCTGGTGATCATGGCGAATTCCAGGAACAGCGGCTGGCGCCGGCCGGAGGGCGGCGCCTGTTCCTCGGCCACGAACCGGTCCAGGCTGAACTGGTCGGGCACCGTCGGCCAGCCGAAGGCCGGGCCGCGATAGTCCAGCGCCGCCGCATCCAGCACCCGGTCATAGCCGAACAGCGCCGCTTCCGGCCAGACCTGCCGGATGGCGGGCATCAGGGCCACGCTCCGCCAGCCGGCCCGGTTGAACAGGTCGACGAGCGTGGTCCGGCCGGCGGTCAGGGCATAGTCATAGGCCGGCTGACGATCCAGCGTCAGCCCTGAAAGCAGCGTGCCATGGGCAAGCCAGGACTGGCCGCCCACCACGGGGCTGTCCAGCCAGGCACTGGCGACCGTGAAACCGGCAGCCTTCAGCACCCGATCCAGATCATTCAGCCTGTGGCCGATGGTGGCCGCGATCCGCGGGTCGTGCTGCGCCGACCAGCCATAGCTTTCCATGAAGAACAGGTGCACGTCATGGCCACGCAGCCGCGGGAACAGGGCCGGTCCCGGCAGGATGGCGGCCGGATCGTCGGCGATCGCGGCGGCAAGCTCGGCATCGATGCGGGCGCGCTGGCCCAGGTGATCGGCCTGAACTGCGGCCAGCCGCAGGGCGCCTGCCCCCACCGGACCGCCACCCCGGCCGGCGGCGAGCAGCGCCATGTCGCCGGCCAGCACCAGCCCCAGCAGGCATACCGCCACCGCCCGCCGGCGCGGCCCGGACAGCGACCGGCGCGCCAGATCCTGGCCGCGCCGGGCCAGCACATAGACCAGCATGGCCGGCAGCAGCCATAAGGCCAGCACCAGGGCCAGCCGCATCGGGTCGCCTGCCAGCACATCCCACAGGGCCGGCAGCAGGAACAGGTCGCGGCCCAGATCGAGCGGCCGGCCGGCGGCGGCATGGGCGACCAGATCGGCGCCGCGCAGCAGCACCAGCGCCGATAAGCCCAGCGCCGCCAGTTTCAGCAGCAGATCGGGCAGCCAGCGTTCCGACCGGGCCGGGCTGCGGTTGAGCCCGCTGCCGCGGTTGACCGGAAAGGCGCCGGGCAGCACCAGCGCCAGCAGGATGACGGCCGCGACTTCGATCGACAGCCGTAGATGCGGCATCGACAGCCAGTCCGACGGGCGCGCCGGCAGGTTGACCAGCAATCCGGCGGCCACCCAGATCAGCAACAGCATCAGCAGGCCGTGGCGCGGCCGGTGTTGTGGTGAGGGCACGCGTGGACGGCGCGCACCGGCGGGCCGGCTGGAAACGGGCTGAGCTGTGGGCACCTGGGGCGCAATCCGGCTGCACGGGGTGGACTGTGGGGCGGGCGCGCGGCAGCAAAGCCGGGCGGCCGCGGACGACCTCGGACCACGTGTCGTCCGGCTGTCAGCATAGGGCAATGCCTTCGATCCCTGAAAGATCAAGCCTGATCCTCTTCCGGCGCCCGGTCGATCAGCGGCCCAAGGCAGGCGAGCAGCCGGTCGGTCGCATCCGTCCAGTCGGCCTGCGGTGCGGCAAGCAGGCGACCATAGATCTGGAGCATGCCGGCGAATGAAGCCCGGCCCTGGCAGCCTTCGGCAGGCCGGGCCAGGGTGTTCAGGGTGGGGCCGATCGCATCCAGCAGCGCTGTTTCGGCCGCGATTTCGGCCACGAGCAGGTGGTCGCCGATCGCACGCGCGCGGCCGGCATCGACGGCACCTCCTGCCGGCGCCGGGCCACGGAGCTGCCGCCGCAGCGTGCGCAGCGGCCGCACCACCTGCGCCCGCCATCCGGCCAGCGCATCATCCAGCGCCGCCACGCCGTGGCGATCGAGCTGCCGGCCCGTCGCTGCGGCATGATGCAGCATCAGGATCAGCGGCACGTCGGCGCCGAAGCGATCCTGCACCGCCAGACACACCGGTGCCGCGCAGGGGCGGGCATAGACCGCATGGGCATGGGCGGCAATCGGCGTGCGCGGTGCCGTCAGGTCGGTGGCGGGGCTGGGCATGGCGGGCGTGTTCCGGCAAAGTCTGTGGGGGCGGTCAGTATACATGCCCCCGGGGTATCCGTATAATCCGCGGCTCTTCGCTCCACCGCTCTGCCCCCGGGGCCACCTTTGCCAAGGACATGCAGCCTGATGACCGAAAAGATGACCTCCACCCGTGCCGAGGCCGCTCCCCAATCGGAAACCGGCGCACCCGTGGTCGGCATCGTGATGGGCAGCCAGTCCGACTGGGCGACGATGTGCCATGCCGCCCGGCTGCTGGAACGCTTCGGCGTGCCGCATGAGGTCCGGATCGTCTCGGCCCACCGCACGCCGCAGCGCATGGCCGATTATGCCGCGACCGCGCGTGCACGCGGGCTTCAGGTGATCATCGCCGGTGCCGGTGGCGCCGCCCATCTGCCGGGGATGATCGCCGCCCAGACCAGTGTGCCGGTTCTGGGTGTGCCGGTGCAGAGCCGGGCGCTGAACGGGATGGACAGCCTGTTGTCGATCGTGCAGATGCCCGCCGGCATCCCGGTCGGCACGCTCGCGATCGGCGAGGCCGGCGCCAAGAATGCGGCCCTGCTGGCCACGGCGATCATTGCCAATCACGATCAGGCGGTGTACGCGGCGCTGGAGGCCTTCCGCGCCGAACAGACCGATGGCGTCGCGATCGAGCCGGTCGACGATCCGGCCTGACCGGCCGATTTTTCCGCCGGAACCCGATCTGCCTCCCGCTTCTCTCCGCCCGTCAGCCATGGACCCGCACCGATGACCCAGCCCGCCGCCACCGCCACCGCCCGGCCGTCCCCCCTCAAGCCCGGTTCGGTGATCGGTATCATGGGGGGCGGGCAGTTGGGGCGGATGGCCGCGATGGCGGCGGCACGCATGGGCTATAAGGTCCATATCTATGCGCCGGAGGCGGAAAGCCCGGCGGCCGAGGTGGCCGATGCCCGCACCCGTGCCGCCTGGGACGACGAAGCGGCGCTGGCCGCCTTCGCCGAGGCGGTCGACGTGGTGACCTTCGAATTCGAGAACGTGCCCGCGGCCAGTGTCGCGCGGCTGGCCGGCCGGCGCCCGGTCCGCCCGTCCTGGACCGTGCTGGAAAGCACCCAGGACCGGCTGACCGAGAAGGATCTGGTCAACCGGCTCGGCATCGGCACGGCACCCTATGCCCGCGTCGACGACCTGGACGGGCTGGTGGCGGCGATTGGCGCGCTGGGCCGGCCGGCGATCCTGAAGACCCGCACCCTTGGCTACGATGGCAAAGGGCAGGCGCGGATCGGCGCCGATGGCGACTTCCTGGCGGCAGCCGAGGCGGCCTTCGCCACCATCGCCGGTGCGCCGGCAATCCTGGAGGGCATGGTCGATTTCACCTGCGAAATCTCGGTGATCGTCGCCCGCAGCCCGTCAGGGGCGGTACGCTGTTTCGAGCCGGCCGAGAACAGCCATCGCGACGGCATTCTGCATATCAGCCGGGTGCCGGCGCGGATCAGCCCGGCGATCGCCGCCGAGGCCGAGCGGGTGGCGCGGATGCTGGCCGAGGCCATGGGGCTGGAAGGCCTGCTGGCGGTGGAGATGTTCGTCACCCGCGATGGTCGGGTTCTGGTGAACGAGATGGCGCCGCGGCCGCATAATTCCGGCCACTGGTCGTTCGATGCCGCCGCCACCAGCCAGTTCGAGCAGTTCATCCGCGCGGTGGCCGATCTGCCGCTGGGTGATCCGTCGCGGCTGGTGGATGCCCGGATGGAAAACCTGATCGGCGACGATATCGAGCGCTGGCAGGCGATCCTGGCCGAGCCCAGGGCCAAGCTGCATCTTTACGGCAAGAGCGAGGCCAAGCCGGGGCGCAAGATGGGGCATGTCACCCGGCTTGGCACCGCCGCCGTCACGCCCGTATCCGGGGACGGATCGGGCGCCTGATCAGCGCCCGCGCATCCTGAGCGGGTTGCGCCGCAGAAGACCGCCGCCACCGGGCAGCAGGCGGCGTGGGTCGGGCAGCAGCTTCTCCACCCGCCCGCGCAGCTTCTGGATGCGCATGACATCGGCGATCCGCCGGTCGAGAAACGCCCAGCTGTCGGCGAACCCCTCGCTGCGATCGTCCAGCCAGACCGCCAGGGTGGAACTGTAGACCCCGGCCAGTGTCGCCCGTTTGGTATAGAAGCTGAAATCGGTGGCGGTATCGCCCGCCGCCCACCACATCGCGTCCACCGTCCGGTATAGCGTCTTCAGGCCCAGAGCGGCGTTCTGCGGCAGTGCCAGAATGCCCAGCGCGGTGCGGATCGCTTCGCGATGCAACGCGTTCTGTTCCAGCCGCACCCGGACGGCAGTGCTGATCCGGACCCGCATCGGCATGGTGGCAAGGCCCATCGCCTCAAGCTCCGCGACCATCCGCCGGTCGGCCCAGTCGCAGAAATGCACGATCAGATCCACCCGGCCCCGCGGGAACAGCCGCCGGATGGCCACCGGGTCGAAGCCCGTGGCAATGCCTGCCCGGCGCACGACGTCGTCGGTCCAGCCGTCGAAGGGCAGGTCGGGCAGGGCTGCTTCCAACACCAGGTCGCGATCGCGCAGCACCTGAGGCAACACCGCCTCGGTTGGTTCGGCGCCGGCTTCGGTGTCGGCAGGCAGCGTGTCGCCATCGATCGGGGTAAGTGGCTCGGTCATCAACTAGCTCCCATGGCGGTCGGTTCCGGGCGGTTGGCACGCGCCAGCGCGTCAATCCCGGCCGTTCTGATAGGCGGCGTCGAAAAAAGCCCGTTCGGCCGCAACCGCGCGGCGGAACAGATCCTCTACCCGCGCACGGGCGTCATCATCCAAAGTGGGGCCGACACGGTCGAGTTCCGAGACCAGCCAGCCCACAAAGTCCCGGAAGAACGGGTTGTCGTGCAGGGTGATCCATTCCGCATGCTCGAACCGGTCGGGCAGCCGGCCATCGGCGCGGGCGGCCCAGGTCAGATAGCTCCATTCCGCCACAACCAGCACCGCCAGACAGCAGGGGTAATCGGCTGTCAGCCGGGCCTCGGTCATCAGCGCCTGAAAGGCGGTGGTGGCGGAATGGTCGGGTGTGTCTCGGCGCATGGCCTCCGTCACGCCCAGCGCATCGAATGCGCGCAGGAAATAGTCGTTCTCGTCGCTGGTGACCATCGCCGCGAAGCGGGTGAGCGGAATACGCGCATCGAACCGGTCGGCTGCCGCGATCGCCGCCCCCAGCAGGGCCACGAAACTGTCGACGAACCGGTGATCCTGGATCAGATAGCGGCGCATCACGTCATCGGCGACGGTGCCGGCGATCAGCTCTCCGGTGAAACGATGCGCCACGGCGGCCGACCAGTCGGGCTCGCTCCGATCGCGCAGCCACAGGCTCAGCCGGCCAGTCGCGTCGGTGGCAGGTGCGTCGGTGACTGGTGCGTCGGTGGTGGGGGCGGGTGACATCGGGCGGGGTTCCTCCGATATGATCCTGAGTGATCTGGGTGCAGTCGCCACGCTTGAATGCGCCAGCCCGATCCCATATACTCCCTTTTGAACAAACGCGCACGCCGCCGACAATTCGGGACGGGAAGCCGGAGGGCTCCTCGTGCCGGCTTTCGTTTCTCTGAACGATTGAATCGGTTTGACTTTCGCCAGCCGCCTCTATAGGAAAGGCCGGCCGACGGTCGCCGAATGTTTCGACGGGCGTGTCTGTCGCGGTGTCTCGCGACGGGCCCGGACGATCGATGCGTCCGGACCGGGTTTCAATCGACTGAACAGACGGGTGTAGACTTGGTGCAGGTCATCGTTCGCGACAACAACGTCGACCAGGCGCTTCGTGCGCTTAAGAAGAAGATGCAGCGCGAAGGCATTTTTCGCGAGATGAAGATGCGTCGGCATTACGAAAAGCCGTCGGAGAAGCGCGCCCGTGAGGATGCGGAGGCCATTCGTCGGGCCCGCAAGCTCGCGCTGAAGCGCGCGCAGCGCGAAGGTCTGCTCTAAGCAGCAGGCGCTTGCCGCGCCCGATGGTTTGAGGCGATGCCGGATCGGCCCGATCCCGAAGCGATGCACCGCAGCCAGCCATGACGAAGAACCGCCCTCCGGCCGGAGCGGCGGTTTTTTGTTGTGCCGATCTGCGGCTGACGGGCATATGGTTCGCGGCCGGGTGGTGCTCCGCAACAGGGAGCATATCTGACCGCGCATCCCCGACAGACTGCCCAGACGAGAGGCCCGTGACCCATGATCCGCCATATCGTGATGTTCAATGCCAGGAATGCGGCGGATGTGCCGGCGATCCGCGACGGGCTGGCGGTTCTGGGCGGGATCAGCCATGCCCGCCGCTTTGAAGTGGGGCTGAACACCAGGCGTGACGCGTTGTCATCGGATGTCGATGTCATCGTCTATGCCGAGTTCGACGACGAGGCGGCGCTGGCGGCCTATAAGGCCGATCCGCTGTATGCGGAATCGATCGGCCGGGTCCGGCATCTGCGCGACATGCGCGTGGTCGCCGATTATGTAGTCGAGGATGCGGTTGTGGTCGACCGGCGGGGTTGAGCGCGGGCGAAACGTCCCGGGGCGTCACCGGTCCAGCGTCTGAAGGCGCGCGAGAACGCCGCCGCATCGGCATAACCCAGCCGGGCTGCGGTGGCATCGACCGTCAGTCCATCGAGTATCAGCAGCCGGCGGGCGCGTTCGGCCAGGGCTGCGTCGCGTTCCTGACGAAAGCCTGTGCCGGCTTCGGCCAACCGTCGGCGCAGGCTGCGTTCCGACAAGGCCAGGCGGCGCGCGGCGGTGCCAAGATCCGCCGGCGGCAGGCCATCGGTCACGTCGCGGAGCAGAACCTTCAGCGCCGCAACCGGCCCGGCCGCGCCACGATGCGCGGCTTCGGCCAGAAATGCCCGCTCAGCCGCGCGGGTCGCGGCCGGATGGGCCAGCGGCAGGGCGCGTGGCGGCAGGTCGCCTGAATAGCGCAGCCGGTGCGCGGGCCGTGCCGTGGCATTGTCGTCGAAGATAAGCGCCGGCCCCAGAACCGCCATGAACCGGTCTTGCAGGTTTGGATCGCGGGGCAGGGTCAGCGCGCTGCGCGCCATGTCCGGGCGAACAGCCTCGCCCAGAAGGTCGGCGACCAGAACCGCGGTCGACACCAGCCCGCGCGCCACCAGGAAGCGATGCACGGGCGGCGCCAGCGCATGCAGCGGCCGGTCGTCGAGGGTGAAGTCCAGTGCCGCCGGTGTCATGCTGACCGTGATCGCGCTGAACGACAGGCCCAGCGTCGGCAGGCGGCCCCACAGCGATAGCGCGTCACCCAGCGTGGGGCGGGTCAACATCGCCCAGCCGAACAATCCGAACGCCGAGACGCGATAGCGCAGGCCGGCTTCAAGCCCGGCAGCCGCAGGGTCGAGCC
Source organism: Tistrella bauzanensis (assembly GCF_014636235.1). Lineage (NCBI taxonomy): Bacteria > Pseudomonadati > Pseudomonadota > Alphaproteobacteria > Geminicoccales > Geminicoccaceae > Tistrella > Tistrella bauzanensis. The sequence continues at coordinate 119,973 of NZ_BMDZ01000005.1, read as the reverse complement.
CCGGCAGGGCGGCAACCAGCGCCTCGATCATCGCCAGTTCCTGCCAGGCCAGGACATGGGCGCCGGGCGCGTCCAGACCGGATGGGTCAATCGCGGCCGTGGCGGCAAGCCTTGCGGTATCCACGCCCCGTTCCGATGCCATCGCCAGGATGTTGATCACCCCCACAGGGTCGCGGCGATCGCCGGCGGGAATCGTCATGCCATGCCTTCCTGCGGTTGCCGGTCTGACGCGTGCCTCAGGCCGCGCCTTGTCATTAAGGGTCGATCTGGCCGGAAAGATCAAGAACGCGGCCGATCACGACATGGTGTGGACCGACCCTCGGTTGCAAACTTCATGGGAAAGCCGGCTGCAAGCCCGGTTCGTCGAAGGGAGGATCAAAACCATGAATGCAGGACCGTTCTTCACGTCCAAACCGCCGTCTGCCGCCAGCAACCGGCCGGTGACATCGCCCCATTTCACCATCCGCCCGATGACCGGGGCGCTTGGCGCCGACATCGCCGGCATCGACGTGGCGACGGCATCAGACGATGCGCTCGACGATCTGCGTGCGGCACTGGTGCATCATCAGGTGGTGGCCATTCGTGGCCAGCAGCTCGATCCGGCGGGGCTGGAAGCAGTGACCAGCCGCTTCGGAGCCTTTGGCGAAGACCCCTATGTCAAGCCGATGCCGGGCTTCGCCAATGTGCTGCGGCTGCTGAAGGAAGCTGATGAGGAACACCCGAATGTGTTCGGCGAGGCCTGGCACAGCGACTGGTCGTTCCTGGATACACCGCCGGCCTTCACCCTGCTCTATGGCCAGGATATTCCGGCCTGGGGCGGCGACACCATGTTCGCCAGCATGCAGCGCGCCTATGAGGCGTTGAGCCCCGCGATGGTGCGGATGCTGGAACCGTTGATGGGGGTGCACAGCGCCCGGCGCGGCTACAGCCCGGCGGCACGCGGCGCCATGGCCGACCGGTTGCCGAACATGGAGATCGTGGTCAGCGAAACCGCCATGGACACCCGCACCCATCCGATCATCCGCACACATCCCGAAACCGGGCGCAGGGCCTTGTATGTCAGCGCCGCCTATACCATCGGCATCGACGGCTTCAACGAGCCGGAGGCGCAGGCCCTGCTCGGCTATCTGTTCGACCTGTCGATCGATCCGCGCTTCACCTGCCGGCTGCGCTGGGAACCGGGCACCCTGACCATCTGGGACAACCGGTCGGTGCTGCATCTGCCGATCGGCGACTATCAAGGCGCCCGGCGAGAGATGTATCGCAGCACGGTTGCCGGCGACCGGCCGGTTCTGCTGCCCGAAGGTGCGCAGGCCCAGCCGGAACATTGAGCCGGAGGCTATTCCGCGCGCGGCCCCGCCGCCTCACCCCAGCGCTTCACGCCGCCACTGTCGATGTCGAACAGGTCCAGCACCCGGCCCACCGTGTGGTCGACCAGATCGGCCAGGCTGGCGGGGCGGGCATAAAAGGCCGGCACCGGTGGTGCGATGATCGCGCCGGCCTCGGCCGCCTGGGTCATCGCCCGCAGATGGCCCAGATGCAGCGGCGTTTCCCGCACCATCAGCACCAGCCGCCGGCGTTCCTTCAGCACCACGTCGGCGGCGCGGCTGAGCAGGCCGGTGGTGTTGCCATAGGCGATCTCCGAAAGGCTGCGGATCGAACAGGGCGCCACCACCATGCCCATGGTGCGGAACGACCCGCTGGAGATGGCGGCCCCCACATCGCGCGGATCGTGAACCGCATCGGCCAGCGCCTTTACATCGGCCACCCGACGGTCGGTTTCATAGGCGATGGTCATCTCGGCCGCCTTGCTCAGCACCAGATGGCTCTCGATGCCGAGGTCGCGCAAAATCTCAAGCAGGCGAATGCCATAGATGACGCCGGATGCGCCACTGATGCCGACGATGAGCCGCTGTGGCACAGCGCCGGGCATGCTGGCCGCAGCCTTGCCATTCGTTGCCGACACGGGATCGTCACAAGGGGGGTTGAAGCCGTCCGCTGTCATATCCACGTAACTTTCTGTGGGATCGCCCCTGTCGATGCAGACTGGTTCACGCCGGGCTGGTCGACCTCAAGATGGTGTTACGCAACGGAGGTGTCCATGAGTGTTCAGGCGCGTGTCGAAGCCTTGAAGCACAAGCATGCCGTACTCGAAGAGGCGCTTCATACCGAATACACCCGGCCCAAACCCGATGAAACGGCGATCAACGAGCTGAAGCGCAACAAGCTTAAGCTCAAGGAAGAGATTTCCCGCCTGGAGATCAACTGACCCGCGAAGCTCCCGCAAGCGCAGGCTGTCCGGCGCCCCGGCGATAGGCCGGGCCTGCCCGACGGTGCCGTCAGCCCGGCCCGATGAAAGGCCGCCTGATGGTGGATGGATGATCCGCGATCCCGCGAAACCCCTGCCGCCCGGATGGATGGCAGGGGTTTTCGTTGAGCGGCGCACCGGCTGGACGTCTGGCCTGTGAATGGGGCTCAGAGCGCGCGGGCCTTCTCGCGCAGCACGAATTTCTGCACCTTGCCGGTCGATGTCTTGGGCAGGTCGGTGAAGATGAAAGTCTTGGGCAGCTTGAAGCGCGCCAGATGCTTTTCGCAATGGGCGCGGATATCGGCTTCGGTGGCGGTGCTGTCGGGCTTCAGGGTCACGAAGGCGCACGGGGTTTCGCCCCATTTCTCGTCCGGTCGGGCGACCACGGCCGCTTCCAGCACCGCCGGATGACCATAGAGCACCTCTTCCACCTCGATCGACGAGATGTTCTCGCCGCCCGAGATGATGATGTCCTTCGACCGGTCCTTCAGCTCGATATACCCGTCCGGATGGGTGACCCCCAGATCGCCGGAATGGAACCAGCCGCCGGCAAAGGCCTTCTCGGTGGCGGATCGGTTCTTCAGATAGCCCTTCATGGTGATGTTGCCGCGCATCATCACCTCGCCCATGGTCTGGCCATCGGCCGGCACCGGTTCCATGGTCTCAGGATCGGCGACCATCAGCCCCTGCTGCAAGGTGTAGCGCACACCCTGGCGTGCCTTGATCCGGGCGCGTTCCTCCAGCGGCTTTTCGTCCCATTCGGACTTCCATTCGCAGACGACCACCGGGCCATAGACTTCGGTCAGGCCATAGACATGGGTGATCTCGAAGCCCATCGCCTCCATGCCGGCAATCACCGATGACGGCGGGGCCGAGGCGGCGGTCATCATGTGCACGGTATGGTCGAAGCTGCGCTTTACCGCGTCGGGCGCATGCACCAGCAGGCTGAGCACCGTCGGCGCGCCGCAGAGATGCGTGACATGATTAGTGGCGATGGCATCGAAGATCGCCTTCGCCTCCACCTTGCGCAGGCAGACCTGGGTGCCCGCGGCGGCGACCATGGTATAGGGGAAGCACCAGCCCGAGCAGTGGAACATCGGCAGTGTCCACAGATAGACCGCGCCCTTGGGCAGATCCCAGGTCAGGATGTTGTTGATGCCGTTCATCCAGGCGCCGCGATGGCTGTAGACCACGCCCTTCGGGTCGCCGGTCGTGCCCGAGGTATAGCCCAGCGACAACGACTCCCATTCATCGGCCGGCATCTGCCAGGCGAAATCCGGGTCGCCCTCGGCCAGCAGGGCCTCGTATTCGGTCTCGCCCAGGAAATCGCCATGGGTGATCGCCGGATCGTCGATGTCGATAACCAGCGGCTTCGTGTCCAGCAGGTCGAGCGCCGCCTTGATCACCGGGCTGAACTCGCGGTCGGTCAGCAGCACCCGGGTTTCGGCATGGGTCAGAATGAAGGCCAGGGCCTCGGCATCCAGGCGGATGTTCAATTCGTTCAGAACCGCGCCGATCATCGGCACACCATAATGTGCTTCCAGCATCGCCGGCGTGTTCGGCGCCATGATCGACACCGTGTCGCCCCGGCCGATGCCGCGCGCCTTCAGCGCGCTGCCAAGCCGGCGGCAGCGGGCATAGAGGTCGCGATAGGTCCAGCGCTGGTCGCCATGGATCACGGCCACGCGGTCGGGATGCACGTCGGCGGTGCGCTCCAGCAGCGACAGCGGGGTCAGCGGCTGGTGGTTGGCCGGGTTGCGGTCCAGGTCGCGCTCATATTTCGACGGGGCGATGTCGGCCGGCATGGGGCGTGGTCTCCGGTGGTGTCGCTTGACGAAGGGCAGGCGTATCGAACAGATCGGCAGCGGCGCGGCCGCCGCCGCCGATCGGGGGCGGATCAGTCGTCGAGGGTCGAGGTGTCGCCTTCCGGCAGGCCGAGTTCGCGCGCCTTCAGCAGACGGCGCATGATCTTGCCCGACCGTGTCTTGGGCAGTTTCGACACGATGACCAGTTCCGATGGCTGGGCGATCGGCCCCAGATCCTCGCGGACATGGGCGATCAGCTTCGCCACCAGCGCATCATCGCCGGTCTGGCCGGCGCGCACCACCACGAAGGCCTTGATCCGCTCACCTTTCAGGTCGTCGGGCAGGCCGACCACGGCGGCTTCGGCGACCGCGGGGTTGCCGACCAGCGAGCTTTCGACATCGGCCGTGCCGATCCGATGGCCGGCGACGTTGATCACGTCGTCGGAACGGCCGAGCAGGGCGATATAGCCTTCCTCGTCGCGCACCGCCAGGTCGCCGGTGACATAGCCGCCCAGGCGCTCCGACCAATAGCTGGCATAACGGTCGGGATCGCCCCACACCGTGCGCAGCATATAGGGCAGGGGCTTTTCCACCACGAACAGCCCGCCCTGTCCGGCGGGCACCTCGGCGCCGGTATCGGGGTCGACGATGCGGGCGATCAGGGTGGGCATGGCGATGCCGGCGCGGCCGGGGCGGCTCGCCATGGCCGGATAGGTGCCCAGCATCGGGTTCGCCACTTCGGTCTGGAAGAAGTTGTCGACGCAATGGGCGAAGGGCACGCCGTCATCCGACAGAATCTCGCGCTGCGCCCACGACCATGCCTCAGGGTTCAGCGGCTCGCCGGCGCAGGCCATCACCTTCAGGCTGCGGCGGCTGTATGTCTTGACGAAATCGGTGCCGAACCGCATCCACATCCGCACGGCGGTCGGCGCCGTGAACATCTCGGTCACACCGAAACGGTCGACGACGTCCCAGGTGACGCCGGCATCGGGATAATCGGGCGTGCCCTCGCGGATGATCTGATGGCAGCCAACCAGCAGCGGGCCATAGGCGATATAGGAATGGCCGACGATCCAGCCGATATCCGACAGCGACCACCACACCGAGTCCTGCGTCACCCCGAAAAACGTTCGGATCAGGGTGTCGCAGCCGACCATATAGCCGCCATGGACATGAACCACGCCCTTGGGCGCGCCGGTGGTGCCGGAGGTGTACAGGATGAACAGGGGATCTTCCGCCTCCATCTCTTCGGCGGCAATAAAATCCGGCTGGTCGGCGATCAGCGCGGCGAAGTCGACCTCGCCGGCCTGAACCTCGCGGCCGGTGCGGCTCAACACCACCACATGATCCACCTTGGGGGCATCGGCGCCGGTCAGCGCCCGGTCGACGATGCCCTTCAGATCCACCACCTTGCCACGGCGCCAGGTGGCGTCTGAGACCAGCACCACCTTGGCGCCGCTGTCCTGGATGCGCTTTTTCAGCGCGCCATCGCCCATGCCGGCATAGACCATGGAATGCACCGCGCCGATGCGCGCGCAGGCATGCATCGAGAACACGCCCTCGGGCGTCAGCGGCATATAGATCACCACCCGGTCGCCGCGTGCGACGCCCAGGCTTTTCAGGCCATTGGCGATCCGGCTGACCTGGGCCAGCACTTCGGCATAGGTGAAGCTGCGCTCGTCGCCATTCTCGGACACGAAGGTCATTGCCTTGGCGTCGCCGCGGCCGGCGGCGATATGGCGGTCCAGGCAGTTGATCGAGATATTGGTGCGGCCGCCGACGAACCATTGATGGTTCGGCATCTCGAACCGGCAGACCTCGTCCCAGGGGCGGCTCCATTCCAGGCTGCGCGCGCGCGTGTCCCAATAGCCGAGCGGGTCGGCATTGGCCGCCGCGACATAGGCCTTGGGATCGCGCACGGTGGCGGCCTCGACGACGCCGGCCGGCGGATTGAAGCGTTCGGTGACGGTCAGAAGCGCTGCGATCTTGGCTGCGGCCTGATCGGACATGGTCGTTTCCCCCTCGATGACGCTGCGTACATGCCGGTCACGATCGTGCTGCCCCGCCGGTGTGCTGCTCCGCCGGCGTGCTGCCCCGCCGGCGGGGCCATTCTGCCGCGTCGGCATATGGCCACAGGCATAATATTCGGCATGTGCGGCATGCTCTACGCGCAATTCCGTGTGCTTCACGGTTGTGTCTGTTGATCGTGTAAAACCGACATCAAGTCAAGGCCGCCAACCGTCGCGCAGGGCTCCCGCGCCCCCCTTCAATGGTCGGGGGGACGCGGGTCGTGACCGGCCCGCACAAGTCGCCTTCGGGTGCGGTCGCAGGTTGTGAAACCTGCGGCCGAATGTTGTAGGCAGTCAGGTGAAGCATGACCTAACTTGAAATAATATTTCAAATATTAGGCATCGATCAAAATCTACTTGCGACAAAATACCATAAAAGACATCATTTGGATGTCGCGGCCATCTCCTTCGTCCCCGCCGCGGCTCGTTTCCGGGAGTTAGCCGGCCGACCCGCATGTGGTCGGCCGGTCTCTTTTCGTGGCGGAGGGCAGGGGCGAGGCCAAGCGACGCTTGCTCTTGACCCAAGCGTGACAGGGGTATGAGGGACGAGGGCTCACTGTGATGATGACGGGCGACGACGGGGGCGGGTATATCCGGCCCCGCCATCAGTTTCAGCGCCCCCCATCCCGGAGCCGTCGCGTCCATGTCCGCCACACAGCGTCCCGCAGCCGATCCATCCTCGACGCCTGGCTTCGGCCTCGCCGCCAGGACTGTGGTCCTGATCGGCTTTCTGTCCCTGGGCCTCGCCTTCTCGACGCGGGCGGCCCTCGGTCTGGCGATGCCGGTCTGGGAACAGGCGGAAGGCTGGAGCCGCGCCTCGGTATCGGATGTGGCGGCGCTGGCACTGGTGGTGATGGCCGTGCTGGCGCCGACCGCCGGCATGCTGGCCGACAGTCACGGCCCCCGGCGGCTGTTGACGGCCGGGCTGGTGATGGTGGCCGCCGCCTGCGGGCTGGTGGCGATTGCCGACAACACAATGATGCTGATGCTGGCTTTCTCGGTGGTCGGCGGCATCGGTTTCGGCGCGGTGGCAACCCATGTGGTGGCGACCGCGGTGGCATTGATGGTGCCGGCAGAGCGACGCGGCCTTGCGACCGGCATTGCCACGGCGGGTGCGACGGCGGGGCAGTTGGCGCTGGTGCCGGTGCTGTCGATGTGGATGACGCCCGATGACTGGCGGACCGGCTTCATGGGGCTGGGGCTCGCGGCCCTTGCCGCGGCGGTGGCGGCCCTGGTCTTGCTGCCCCGTGCCCGCGCCATGGCGGCCAGCCGCGCGGCCAGTCGTGATGGCTCGGCACAACCAGCCGCCGAGCCCCTGGGGCGCCGGCTGGCCGTCCTGGCCACCAGCCCGGTCTTCCATGCCCTGTTCTGGAGCTTCGTGATCTGTGGTGTGACCACGGCAGGCGCGATCGAAACCCATCTGATGCCCTATGCCGCGTTGTGCGGGTTTCCGGCGCTGCCATCGGCCACGGCCTATGGGGTGCTGTGCGCCATCAACCTGATCGGCATGATCGGCGCCGGCCATCTGGGCGACAGGATGGACCGGGGCCGGCTGCTGGCGGTGATCTATGCCGGCCGGGCGGTGGCACTGGTGCTGCTGGTCTTCGTGGGCGACACGTATGCGCTGCTGCTGATCTTCGCGGTGCTGTTCGGCCTGTTCGATTATTCCACCGTCGCCCCCACGGCCGGGCTGGTCGCCGACCGCCTGGGGCTGCACCGCATGGGGCTGGCGATGGGGCTGCTGTCGGCCGGCCATTCGCTGGGGGCGGCGCTTGGCGCCTGGGCCGGCGGCCGGATCTTCGCGCTGACCGGCGACTATCTGGGCCTGTGGTATGGCGGTGCGGCGCTGTCGGGCGTGGCGGTTCTGATCGTGCTGACCCTGGCCGCACCGCGCGGCCGGGACATGCGGTCCCGGCCGGCGATGGCGTGACGCGGTATCAGTCCAGGCTGGCGGCGATCGCCCGCAGCCAGGCGATCGTCTCCATGCCGCGATTGGTGGCCTCGTCCATGCTGGTGCCATAGCGGCGGTTGGCCGACAGCTTGACGATGGTCACGCCGCGCGACGGGTCGACATAGACGAACTGGTTATAGATGCCGGTGGCGCTGAATTCGCCCCGGTTGCCCGCCGGCAGCCACCATTGATAGCCATATCCATGCCCGGACGTGCCGCTGGCGATATGCGGCCGGCCCGGCGCCAGATGCGGGGCCGTAACAGTCACCGAGGCGCGCACCCAATCGGCGGGCACGATCTGCCGGCCCTGCCAGACACCACCATTGCGGTACAACTCGCCCAGTCTGGCGAAATCCCGCGCGGTCAGGTTCAGGCCGGCAAAGGCCATCTCGACACCGGCCGGGTCGATCAGCCAATGGCCGGCATGGGTCATGCCCAGCGGCTCCACCAGCTTTTCCTGCATGTAATCGGTGATCGAGCGGCCGGTGGCACGGATCAGCAGCGCGCCCAGCGCCTGCGTGTCGCCGGAATTATAGCGGCAGATGGTGCCGGGCGGGTTCTCGGCCACCATCTCGGCCACGAAGCGATCGAGCGAGCCGTCGCCGCTCATCGCCGTACCCAGGCGATGAACGTCCGACTGATTGTCATTGTAGTCCTCGTTCCAGCGCGCACCCGACGACATCTGCAACACATGGCGGATCGAAACGCCGTCATAGGCCGAGCCGGGCATCACCGGCACGTAATCGCTGATCGGCTCGTCGACCCCGCCGATATGGCCCTCGGCGATGGCGATGCCGACCATGGCCGAGACGAAGCTTTTCGCCACCGACCACGAGATCCACTGAACGTCGCGCCCGCCTGTCAGCGCATAGCGTTCATGGCGGACCATGCCGTCCTTCAGCACCAGCAGGGCGGCGGTGTCGGTGTCGGCGAAGAAGCCCTCGAAGGACCGCGCCTCCCCGTCGAATTCATGGGCGGCCGGCAGTGTGACCGCCGGGCCTTCGGGAAACACGAACGGCGTGGCCGCGGGGACCATCGTCGTTGCCGGCAGCCGGTCTTTCAGCCGCGGAAAGGTCTCGTGCTGAGGGGCGCCGCTGAACAGCTTGAAATCTTCAATGGCGGCCGTGGGTTGATCGGTCATGTGCTGGTCTTTCGCGGGCATGGTGGGCCGGAGGGGAGACGGTGGGGCGGGGCTGAGCATCCCGGCGATCCGGTCGCGCAGGCGCTCCGGATCGATGGGCGTCAGCCCCAGTCGATTGAAGAAGGACGTCCCGAAGGCAAGCGAGACGGCGGCAAAGGCCGTATCGAAGGCAGGGGCTGTGCCGGACGGCGCCATGTCGCGCGCGATCGCCTGCGCCACATGGTCGACCAGCCGGCGATAGATCGTGCCCAGCCGCACGCGCAGCGCCTCGTCGCGCAGCGACAGGTGCCACAGATCCATGATCACCATGTTGGTGGTCTTGTCGGCGAAGATCCGGTTGAACAGCAGGTCGGCCAGATCATCGGGCGTGCCTGCGGCCGCGCCCTCGCGCACCAGGGCCAGCTGGGCTTCGCCCCGCGCCAGCAGGCGGTCGATCAGGCAACCGACCATCGCGTCACGGTTGCCGATGAAATACCGCACCAGCGGTCGCGGCTGGCCGGCCTCGGCGGCGACATCGGCCAGCGTCGTCTCGGCCAGCCCTTTTCGCACCACGCAGGCCTCGAAGGCCGACAGGATGGCTTCCCGGCGCTCTTCCGCCACCGAAGGGCGTCCCATCACGGCCTCTCCCACCATAAATTGTCATCTGTGACAGGATAGAGGCCCGCGAGCATTCTTGTCAAATATGACAATCAATTCGCTCATGGCGGGCCGGTGGGTTGCGGGCAAAGAAAAAGGCGGTATCCATGGGGATACCGCCTTTTGATCTGTCTGCCGCGCCGCATCGGCCCGTTGTGCCGTGCGGGGCGATCAGTAGTCGTCGTTGGCGCTGTCGTCGTCCTCGTCGAAATGCACCGGCTGTGGCGGGGCCTCGTTGGGGTCGCGGTTCAGCCGCTTGATGGCCAGTTCGCGGTTCAGGTCGGTCTGGGTGCACAGGCCCAGCAGCACCGGATCGCGCGGTTTGATGTTCGCGCTGTTCCAGTGGGTGCGGTTGCGCACCGCATTCACCGTCTGCTTGGTGGTGCCCAGCAGCTTGCAGATCTGCACGTCGTCCAGCTCAGGATGGTTCTTGAGCAGGAAGGCCAGCGCATCCGGCCGCTCCTGGCGCTTGGCGACCGGGGTATAGCGGGGGCCCTTGGTGCGGCGCATCAGCGGCACCGTGGGTTCACGCAGCTTCAGCCGGGCCTTCGGATCACGCTCGCAGCGCGCGACTTCCTCAGGGCTCAACTGGCCGCTCTTGATCGGATCCTGACCGACGATGCCGGTCGCGACCTCGCCGTCGGCGATGCCCTGCACCTCCAGCGGATGAAGGCTGCAAAACTCGGCGATCTGGTCGAAGGTGAGGGCGGTGTTTTCGACCAGCCAGACGGCAGTGGCCTTCGGCATCAGGGGACCAGCCATGTCGCTCCTCGTTCGAACTCGTTCGGGCAACCGCTCAGGGTCAGGCGCTTGGGGGCCGGGCCCCGGCGGCGGTCATGCCGATGACTATAGCGAAGCACCGGCTTTAAACGAAAGCCGCGCGACAGGCAAGGGCCGACTGGCCGCCGTCTTTCGACGGCCGGCCGGTCGGGCACTGTCACCGCAACGGATCGGGGCTTAAAGATCGGCCACCTTCAGCACGATCTTGCCGATATGGTCGCTGGATTCCAGCCGGGCATGGGCATCGGCGGCCTGGGCGAGCGGCAGGATGGTATCGATCACCGGGCCGATCGTGCCGGCGCCCAGCAGCGGCCACACGGTTTCCAGCAGCGCATCGGCGATCGCCGCCTTCTCGGCCACCGGCCGGGCGCGCAGGGTGGATCCGGTGATGGTCAGCCGCTTCATCATGATCGGCCTGAGGTCGATATCGGTCTTCGGTCCCTGCAGGAAGGCGATATAGACCAGCCGGCCGTCGCGGCGCAGAAGCTCCAGATTGCGGGCCAGATAGGGGCCGCCGACCATGTCCAGGATCACGTCGACGCCGGGGTCGCCCGCGGTTGCGGCCACGATCGCGTCCTTGAAATCGGCCTGGCGGTAATTGACCGCCAGTGTCGCGCCCAGATCCTCGCAGGCCCGGCACTTGTCGTCGGTGCCGGCGGTGGCATAGACCGTGGCCGCCAGCGCGCGGGCGAGCTGGATGGCGGTGGTGCCGATGCCGCTCGACCCGCCATGCACCAGCAGCCGTTCACCGGCCTTCAGCGCGCCGCGGTCGAAGACATTGGTCCAGACGGTGAAATAGGTCTCGGGCAGGGCGGCGGCGCGGACCAGATCGAAGCCGTCGGGCACCGGCAGGCACTGTTCCTGCGGGGCTGCGACATAGTCGGCATAGCCGCCACCGGTGACCAGGGCACAGACCCGCTCGCCGACCGTCAGGCGGGTGACGTCGCGGCCGGTGGCCACCACCACGCCCGATACCTCAAGCCCCGGAATGTCGGACGCGCCGGGCGGCGGCGGATAATTGCCCTGGCGCTGCAGCGCATCGGGCTTGTTGACGCCGGCGGTGGCGACGCGGATCAGCACCTCGCCGGGGCCGGGCTGCGGCACCGGCCGGGTGGTGGGTTTCAGAACCTCGGGTCCGCCGGGGGTCGAGATTTCGATGGCGGTCATGGTCTCGGGAAGGCTGGTCATGCGGACGTCTCCGTCTTGTCCTGCGACGGCCTTGGCCATCGTGGTCCCTGCCAGGCCGGCCGTGTCTGAAGGCCGGCGATCCTGGCGGGGCAGTCGGGGGGGGAGCATGACCTGAAACGGCGGCGAGGTGAAGTGTTCCACCCCGCCGCCATCCGGTTCGCTCGACCGCGACGGCGGATCACGGTTCCAGAACCATGCCCTCACGCGCGACCACGCTGCCGGGCCGGCCTTCGGCGACCTCGGCCGCGATGCCGTCCATGATCGTATCGTCATGGGCGGGATCGTGATGGAAGACGACATAGGTCTTCACGCCGGCGGTATCGGCAAGCCGCATGCCGGCCTGCCAGGTGGAATGCCCCCAGCCGACGCGGGCCGGATATTCGGCGTCGGTGAACATCGCGTCATAGATCATGATGTCGGCACCGGCCACCAGCTCGGCCACCCGCGGATCGACCCCCTCGACCGGGTGTTCGGTGTCGGTGATATAGCAGATCGACCGGCCGTCGAATTCCACCCGATAGCCCACCGCACGTTGTGGGTGGTTGAGCAGGGCGGTCTGGATCCGGATGCCGGGATGCGGCTCAAGGACGTCGCCGGGCAGGAAGTCGCGGAAACTCATATCCGCCTTCATGATCTCGACCGGCACCGGAAACACCGGATCGCTCATCAAGGTGCACAGCAGGTCGCGCAGGCCCCGTTCCGGCTTCAGATGGCCCGCCCACATCCGATAGGTGTTGCGCGGGTCGAAGGCGGTGGAGAAAAACGGAAAGCCGCAGATATGGTCGAAATGGGTATGGGTCAGGAACAGATCGGCCTCGACCGGCACCTTCAGGCGCAGGCCCTCGTCCAGAACCCTGAGTCCGGTCCCGGCATCGAAGATCAGCCGTTTTTCGCCGCACCTCATCTCAAGGCAAGACGTGTTGCCGCCATAGCGCACGGTCGATGGGCCGGGGCAGGCGATGCTGCCGCGCACGCCCCAGAACTTCACCCAGAATTCCTGCTTGTTTACCAATCTCTTATCCGCCAAGTGGAGCGGCCTCTCCTGTCTGACCCCGCGAGTGTCCACGATCTTGGTGACAAAACGGCGACGTCACCCCGTGCAGTTCCGGCATGGCCGGTCCGCCTGGGTGCTCACGCGATCTGTCCCTGCCCGTGCAGCCGCTGCGTCTATTGGCCGCGGTCATGCATACTCCCCGCCGGGCAGTGTGCCCGCTTCCAGTGCATGATGCAAACCGCGCACATCTTGCCGTCGGCGCTTCCACAGACTACCGTTCAGGGCAGCACCGGTGGATCACGACGAACGGGCGCATGATGACCTTCTCCGTCGCCTTCTGGGGTGTTCGCGGCAGCATAGCCTGCCCGACCCCGCGCCATATGCGGTATGGCGGAAATACGTCGTGTGTGGCGGTCACATGCGGCGACCGCCAACTCATATTCGATGCAGGCACGGGTCTGCGTGATCTTGGCCATCAGATGAACATGGCCGGTACCCGCACGGCGACCCTGCTGTTGTCTCATACCCATTGGGACCATATCGTCGGGTTTCCGTTCTTTTCGCCGGCCTTCCGCCGGGGCAACCGCTTCGAGGTGCTGGCGGGTCATCTGATCGCGACCGGCGGCATCCGGCGGGTGATCGACCGGCAGATGCAGTCGCCGACCTTTCCGGTGCCGCTCGCCGCCATGAATGCCGACATGACCTTCGATGATTTCGCCGCCGGCGACACGCTGATGCTCGGCCCCGATATCCGGGTGCGGACCCTGCCGCTGAACCATCCCGACGGCGCCACCGGCTATCGCGTCGACCATGCCGGCCATTCGGTCGCCTATATCACCGATACCGAGCATTGCCCCGGTGCCCCCGATGAAAACGTGCTGGCGCTGATGGACGGCGTGGATCTGGCGATTTACGACAGCACCTATACCGACGCCGAATTTCTGGGGAAAGTCGGCTGGGGTCATTCCACCTGGCAGGAAGGTGTTCGACTGGCCCGCCATGCCGGTGCCCGCAGACTGGCGATCTTTCACCACGATCCCGATCATGAAGACGATTTCATGGACCGGGTGGGCGCCGATGCCCATGCCATGTGGCCGGGCGCGCTGGTGGCACGCGAGGGCATGATCGTGGATCTGATCGCCGGCACCTGCCGGATCCTGCCGCGCTGATCAGCCGGTACGTCCGAACTGCGGCCGGTCTGACCCGACCGGGCCGGGCCGACCGGGCCGACAGAGAGGACGGCGCCGGGTCGCCGATTGCGCCGTCCCCAAGGCGGGCACGGACGGGCCGGGAACTGGAAGAGTGCCCGCCCGTGCCGGATCTGCCGTCCCGCGTGCTGCCATCACCGGACGGCAAGGCCTGTTCTCAAGTCAAGGCCGGCCCCGTCAGCGGATGGCGACAGGATTGATGATCGCCTGGACGGCGCCGGTATAACGGGGCTGGCCCAGCACGAACATGAACTCGTAGGCCTTGTCCTCGGCGAGTTCGGCCGTGTTCATGTTCTCAAGGATATAGATGCCGTTCTGCGCCAGCAGAACCTGGTGCACCTCGAACACGCCGGTGCCCGGCTCGAAGGGGATCACCTCCAGCGCCCAGCTATCGGCGCCCACCGCCACCACGCCCTTTTCGGCCAGATAGCGGGCACCTTCAACGCCAAGGCCGGGTTCGACTGATCCGAACCGTTTGTCGTCCTTGCCGATCAGGCTGATCCAGCCGGTGTTGAACAGCACCACGTCGCCCTTGCGGATCTCGACGCCCTGCTTCTGCGCCACCGCCTCGATCTCGGCCTTGTTGAAGGCGGTGCCTTCCTTGACGACATCGGTGCCGTAATGGGCCGCCATGTCGAGCATGACGCCGCGGGTGGTGATCGGCGGTACCTTCTCGATGCCCAGCTTCTTCAGGCCGGACATGTCGACGAAGTCCTTGGCGTGGTTGCCATTGTAGTAGACGCCATCGATGCCGATATGGCCCAGCCCGTCGATCTGGCTGCCGATGCCGAGCCAGCCTTCGATGATGTCGTCGTTATAGGTGGTCTTGGTGCTGCCCAGGCTGCCGCCCTGAACCTGACCGGGCTGGACGACATAGATCTTGAAGCTGCGGGGCGCATAGGCCGGGGTCTGGCTGTTGATCTCGATGCCAAGCGCGTAGGTCTTGCCGGTGGTGATCAGCTTCGAGGCTTCCAGCACCTTTTCGGCGTTGAGATTGTTGGCGGCGCCGATCTGGTCGTCCGGGCCCCATTTCGACTTGGTCCAGTCGTCGGCGGCAAGCGCTGCGCCGCCGATCAGGCAGGACATGGCTGCCGCGACCATTGTGGTCAGGCCGCGGTGCACGGTGGTGTGGTTCCGGTCGGTCATCCTCTGGATCTCCTCCCTGAGCCCGGACCTGAGGAAGGCCCGGCGCTCCGCCTGTCGTGTCCGGGTCGCTTGCTACCGCCCGGTTCACTGACATGCCCGTCCCACATCGGCCGATGGATCGTGGCCGGTGGATCGGGCATCCGCTCAATGGGGCATCTTCTCGACATGTGATCTGACGTCGCATTATCCGGCCCCATTGCTGAAGATGGTTAACCGAAGATGTATCATGCGCAAGGCAATTATAGTTTTGGTCCCGTTATGCGAAATCTTCGGATAAGATTCGCGTCACTAAAGACATTTCAAACATGATTTGGAATTTGTGCGCATGCTCACATCATCAGGGCAGGGCGTGCGCCGCAGCAGGCGATACGCTGCTTCACGCTGGCCGTGGCCGGGCGGGCAGCGCTAGACTGCGGCACGGGTTGAGCCTGCGGCGCGGCCGGATGCCGCGTCACCCTGCGGAGCACTGGTCCGCATGACAGGGTCATCACGTCCCAAGGGGGGCATCCGGTCGACGGGGCCGCCCCGTCCGAGCACAAAGGAGCCGTTTCGTCATGATGCTCAAGGGAAAGACCGCCCTGGTCACGGGATCGACCAGTGGCATCGGCCTGGCGATTGCCCGCTCGCTGGCCGCGGAAGGCTGCGACCTGATCCTGAACGGCTTCGGCGACGCGGCGGAAATCGAGGCCCTGGTCGCCGAGATTGCCCGGACCTGCGGCGTCGCGGTGGTCTATGACGGCGCCGATATGAGCAAGGCCGACCAGATCGAGGCGCTGTTCGCGAATGCGGCGCCAAAGGGTGTCGATATTCTGGTCAACAATGCCGGCATCCAGCATGTCGACAAGATCGAGGATTTCCCGGTCGCCCAATGGGACCGGATCATCGCGATCAATCTCAGCTCCGCCTTCCATACCAGCCGGCTGGCGCTGCCGGGAATGAAGGCCAGGGGCTGGGGGCGGATCCTCAACATCGCCTCCGCCCATGGTCTGGTCGCATCGGCCGAGAAGTCGGCCTATGTGGCAGCCAAGCACGGCATCGTCGGGTTGACCAAGGTGGCGGCACTTGAGACCGCCGAAAGCGGTGTCACCTGCAATGCCATCTGCCCGGGCTGGGTGCGCACGCCGCTGGTGGAACGCCAGATCGAGGCCAAGGCCAAGGAAGGCGGCATCGACATCGAGGAAGCCAGCCGCGACCTGCTGGCTGAAAAGCAGCCGACGCTGCGCTTCACCACGCCGGAACAGCTTGGTGGCGTCGCGGTTTTCCTGTGCAGCCCGGCCGCCGACAACATCACCGGCATCAGCCTGCCGGTCGATGGCGCCTGGACCGCCCGCTGATCCACCCCACCCCCAGAAAACCGGCCGCGCGCCGATCCATGAGCCCCGGAGCCCCCGATCCCATGTCGACCGATATCCCCACGACCGGCACCGACCCGCATGTCTATATGGTCAATGGCAACCCCGTCACGGCGCGGGTGCAGGGCGATCCCTCGGCCAGCGAGGGGCCGGTTCTGGTGCTGCTGCACGGCGCCGGGCTGGATCGGCGCTTCTGGCGGCCGGTCTTCGATCATGCCGGCATCCCGTCGCCGATCATCGCCTTCGATCTGCCCGGCCGGCAGGGCAGCGAGGGCGAGCCTCTGATCCGGATCGGCGACAGCGCCGCCTGGATCGTGGCGGCGCTGAAGGCGGCCGGTGTGCGGCGCTGTGTGCTGGCAGGCCACAGCATGGGCACGCTGATCGCAATGGAAGCCGCCCTGCTGCTGTCGGGCGACGACCAGATCCAGGTCGAGCGGCTGGTGCTGCTGGCGCCGGCCGATCAGATCGCGGTCAATCCCGACCTGCTCGAACAGACCCGCACCGATCCGGCCGCGGCGCAGGGGCTGATGAACAAGTGGTCCTATGGCATCCCTGACGGGCCGTATTGCGCGGAAGCACGCGCCAATGGTGCCGACACGCCGGCGGGGGTGCTGTTTGCCGACCTCACGGCCTGCGACAGCTTTGGCAGCACCCTCAACCTTGCCGCGGCTTTGTCGGTGCCGGTCGACGTGGTGGTGGGCGAAGCCGACAAGATGACCCGCGCCAAACAGGGCAGGGCTCTGGCCGAGGGCCTGCGCCATGCCGAGGTGACCGCGATCGAGGGGGCCGGCCACATGATGCTGCACGAAACCCCGGAGGCGGTGTTTGCGGTGCTGCGCCGGGCGGTGGGTGCCATCAGCCCCGCGGTCTGATCCCGTCGAGCAGCAGCCGGGTCAGGTTGTCGGCGGTGCGGGCGGCAAAGGCCGGGTCATCCAGCGTGCCGCCGCCTGACACCGCTTCGACCTGCACCGCGAAATCGGCGTAATGCTGGGTGGTGGCCCAGATCGCGAAGATCAGGTGCCGCGGGTCGACCGGCGCCATGCGGCCGCTGGCGACCCAGGCGTCGATCACCCGGGCCTTGTCGTCGACCAGATCCTTCAACGCCCCGTCCAGAATCGGCCGGAGCAGCGGCGCACCGCGCAGCATCTCCATCGCGAACAGCCGCGATGCCGCCGGATCACGCCTGGACCACACCAGCTTTTCAAGCACATAGCCGCGGATCGCCGCCAGCGGCTCGCAGGCGGCATCGATCTCGCGCAGCGGTTCCAGCCAGCGGTTCAGCACCCGGTCGAGGGCAGCGGTATACAGCCGCTCCTTGGTCGGGAAGTAATAGAGCAGGTTGGTCTTGGACATGCCGGCCTCGCGGGCGATGCCCTCGATCCGCGCGCCGTCGAGCCCGACGCGGGAGAACACCGCCACCGCCGCGGTCAGAATCCGATCGATGCGTTCATCCGATGCCCGGTGGCGGCGAGGCTGCGGTGACGGGGCTGGGGTGCGGGTGGCCTCCATCGGCTCAGCGGCTCTCCCGTCGATAGAACTGGCCTGAGGCCTGCGGCGCACGGCTGCGTCCGACCAGGCCCACCAGGGTCAGGATGGCCGCGAGATAAGGCAGCACCACGAACAACTGGTACGGCACATCGGTGTTGGCGAATTGCAGGCGCAACTGGATCGCATCCGACAGCCCGAACAGCAGGCAGGCGGCCGCGGCGCCAAGCGGCGACCAGCGCCCCAGAATGACCGCCGCCACCGCGATGAAACCCTTGCCGGCGGTCATGCCTTCGGTGAACAGAAACACCTGCGACAGCACCAGCACAGCGCCGCCCAACCCGGCCAGCATGCCGCAAAGGGTGACGGCGCCCAGCCGGTAGAGCCTGACCGACAGGCCCGCGACATCGGCCGCGCGCGGGTTCTCGCCCACCGCCTTCAGCCGGAGGCCAAGCCCGGTGCGGGCCAGAACCAGGGCTGCCAGCGGCACCGCCAGAATGGCGGCCCAGGTCATGGGATCGGTCGCGAACAGCGCCTTGCCGACGATCGGGATGTCGGCGAGCCCCGGGATGGTGATGTCGGCAAATCCCGGCACACGGTTTTCGGCCGCGCGGCCGGTTGCGGTCAGCCGGTGCAGGAAGGCCGCGACCCCCAGGCCCAGAAGATTGGCGCCGATGCCGGCGACGATCTGGTTTGCGCCGGCATAGACCGTGGCGATGCCGAACCCGGCCCCCAGCAGGCCGCCGGCCAGGGCGCCGGCCACCACGCCGAACCCGGCCGAGCCGCCGGCGATCGCCCCCCATGAGGCGCCGAAGGCGCCCAGGATCATCGATCCTTCCAGGCTGATATTGACCATACCAGCGCGTTCCGAGAACACACCGCCGATGGCGGCGAACACCAGCGGCACCGACAGCCGGAGCATGGTGGCGAACAGATCGGCCAGGGCTGTGGGGTTGGTGAACAGGTCGATCATGGCTGCACCGTTCCCGAGGCAGACGCCGTTCCCGAGGCAGAAGCCGGGGGCTGCGTGGGCGCGGGTCGCGTGCGGGCGAACAGCCGGTCGAAGGCGCCATGGCGCTGAAGCGCCAGTCCGGATGCCGCGAACAGCACGATCAGGCCCTGAACGATGGTGACGGCGGTGGCATCCAGCCCGGCGCTTTTCAGAGTGGTCACGGCGGTGCGCAACAAGGCCATGAACGCGGCGGCCACCATCGACCACACCGGATCGCCACCGGCCAGGAAGGCCACCACCAATCCGTCATAGCCATAGCCCGAGGCGAAGCCCGCGAACAGCCGGTGCTTCAGGCCGATCACCTCGAAGGCGCCGGCAAGCCCGGCAGCGGCCCCGCCCAGGGCAAACGCGATGATGGTGGTACGGCCGACCGCGATGCCGGCATAATGCGCCGCACCCGGCGCCTTGCCGGCCACCTCGACCCCGAAGCCCCAGGCGGTGCGCGCCAGCGCGATGCGCGCGATCACCGCCACCGCCAGCCCGACCAGCAGGCCGATATGGGCTTCGGTATCGGCCATCATCAGTGGCAGGCGCACGATGTCGGGCACCTCGGGCGAATAGGGATAGGGGGCGCCGGGCGCCTTCAACGGGCCGCTGGCGGCATAGCTGATCAGGTTCAGGGCCACGTAATTCATCAGCAGGGTCGTCACCACCTCGTCGATGCCGCGCCGTGCCTTCAGCACGCCGGCAATACCGGCCCACAACGCCCCGCCAAGTGCACCGGCCAGCGTCGCGGCCGTGATCGCCAGCAGGGCATTGGCATCGTCGGGCATGCGCAGGGCAACCACGGTGGCAAACAGCCCACCCATATAGATCTGGCCTTCGGCGCCGACGTTATAGAGCCCGGCGCGCAAGGGGATGGCGACGGCGATGCCGGCCAGCAGCAGCGGCGCCATCCGCGCCAGCAGATCCGAGATGCCCCAGTAATCCAGAAGCACGCGATCGACGATCTGGCCACCCAGGTCGATCGGGTCACCGCCGGTGGCCGCGATCAGCAGGCCCCCCACCGCCAGTGCCAGAACCACCGCGCCGACCGGCACCGCCGGCCCGGCCGCGAGCCGTCGCAGATCCACGCTCATGCCGCCGCTCCGGCAGTGTCGTCGGTGGACGGGCGATCGATGCCGCCCATCAGCCGGCCCAGGCTTTGCAGATCGGCGTCGTCCCGCGACAGGATGCCGGTGATCCGGCCACCGCTCATCACCGCGATCCGGTCGGCGACCATGCGCAGTTCATCCAGTTCGGTCGAGATGTACAGGACAGCGGCCCCCGTCGCGGTCAGGGCCAGAACCTTGCGCTGAACGAAGGCGGTTGCGGCCACGTCCAGCCCCTTGGTCGGCTGTTCGGCGATCAGCAATCGGGGCTGATGGCCAAGTTCCCGCGCCAGAACCAGCTTCTGCTGATTGCCGCCCGACAGGGCCCGGACCGGGCCGTTCACCGCGCCGCGCACATCGAAATCCGCCACAGCGCGGGTCAGGCGTGCCGCGGCCAGCACCCGGTCGATGATGCCGAAGCGCCGCCGCACGGGTGGCCGGTCCACGTCGCGCAGGATCAGGTTGCGGCTGCCATCCATGTCGAGCACCAGCCCGGCATGGTGGCGGTCGCGGGGCACATAGGCGACCCGGTGGCGCGCCAGACGCTGGCGCGGCCGGCCGGGTTCCACGGTGACCCCGTCGACCAGAACGTCGCCGCTGCGCGGCCGGCGCAAGCCAGCCAGGGCCTCGGCAAGCTCGGCCTGACCATTGCCGTCGACGCCGGCGATGCCCAGCACCTCGCCTTCATGGATGCGGAACGACACGCCACGCACGGCCGGCCGGCCGGCGTCGTCGTCGACATCCAGCGCCGCCACCTCCAGCACGGGAACCGCATTGTCATGGCCGGCGGCGGGGGCCGGCATCACCTCGGCCCCTGCCGCCGGTGCCGGCATCGCCGCCTCACCCGGTCCGACCATCAGGGCCGCCAGCCCGTCGGCATCGACGGCGGCGATCGGCAGCGTCGCCACCAGCCGGCCACGGCGCAGCACGGTCACCGCATCGGCGGCGGCAAACACCTCGGCCAGCTTGTGCGTGACCAGCAGCACCGTGCGCCCGGCAGCCGCCAGTCGCCGCAAGGCCGCCATCAGGCTGGACGCCTCGGCCGGCGTCAGCACGCTGGTCGGTTCATCCAGAACCACGATCGTGGCGCCGCGCACCAGCACCTTCAGGATCTCGACCCGCTGGCGCATGCCGGGGGGCATCTCTTCGACCCGCCGGTCCAGATCGACCGAGAAGCCCAGATCGCGGGCCAGCGCCCGGCCGGCTGCGGCAGCGGCGATCACGCCGGTCCCCACGCCGCCGCCGGTCGCCAGCGCGATGTTCTCGGCACCGGTGAAGCGGTCGACCAGCGTGAGGTGCTGGTGGATCATGCCGAAGCCATGATCCAGCGCCAGCTTCGGGTCGCCCGGCGGCACGACCCGGCCATCCAGGCGCACCGTGCCCGCGTCGGGGCGATACAGCCCCGACAGGATGTTCATCAGCGTCGACTTGCCGGCGCCGTTCTCCCCCAGCACCGCATGGACGGTGCCGGGGGCGATATCCAGGGTGACGTCGGCCAGGGCCGGAACACCACCAAAGTTTTTGGCGATGCCGTCGAGCGTCAGGCGCGGCATGGTCGGTCTGGTCCTTGTGTCGAGGAGGGGGCTTACGGCTGTCGGGCCATACCGCTCAGATCTTGCGCTTGCCGCTGGCCAGATCGCTGATCAACTGGTCGACCTCGGCCTTCACCTCGGCCGGCACGTCGGCATGGAAGCTGCCGAAACGGGCGGCATCGGGCGTGTCCAGACCATAGACGTAAGCCTTGCCGCCGGCCTTGCCGGCCTTGGCGTCTTCCAGGAAGTGCACCAGTGCCGCGTTCACATCCATGATCACCGACTGCACCACGGTTTCCGGCCAGTCGACAATGGCGTCGTAATAGATGCCGAAGGCCTTGATGCCGGCTTCCCTGGCGGCGGTCAGCGCGCCGTTGGAGGCAAGGTCCATGGTCGGAAAGATCACATCGGCGCCTTGCGAGATCTGGGCGCTGGCGGCTTCCTTGCCCTTCGCGACATCGTTCCAGTCGCCCATATAGGTCACCAGCACCCTGGTGCCCGGCCGGCCGGCCTCGGCGCCCTTGGTGTAGCCATCGACCAGTTCGGTCGAAAACTTGATCTCGGTGGCGCCCAGCCAGCCGATCGTGCCGCTGGTGGAGAGTTTCGCCGCCATATAGCCCAGCACGTAACCAAGCTGGGTGTAGTCGAAATTGATCGTGGCGACATTGCCGCCGGCCTCGGCACCCGACGACACCACGAACAGCGTGTCCTTGAACTGGCGGGCCAGCTTTTCGGCCGGATCCTGGAATTCACCGCCATGGCCGATCACCACGCCATAGCCGCGGCGCGCGAAATCGCGCATCGCCGACAACTGGTCGGGTTCCGCCACGCCCTCGGCATAGGCGACATCCAGGCCCATGGTCTCCTTGGCCTTCATCAGCCCTTCATAGGCGCTCTGATTCCAGGCCTGATCACGGATGCTGCCGGGCAGAACCGCGGCCACGCGCACGGCCTCGTCGGCGGCGCGGACGGCAGGGGCGGTGAACGCCGTGGCGGCGATGATGGCGGTGACGCCGGCGAACATGCCGAGCCGGCGGGCGAGGCGCGAAATGGCCATGGTGTGGCGGTCCTTCAGAGCCGAGGGGATGCGTGCTGGGGCATCGGTAAAGCAAGGCCCGTGCCGCTCTGCCCGATGGCCGCAGATGAACCGCTCGCTGCCCGAACTGGCTGCCGCTGCATCGCCATGCGTGCATAATTTATGAACAGACAGGGAATGTTGTCTATATTTTGACCAATTGGTCGGAATTCGCCGCCACTCCACGGCGGCATGGCCGGCCGTCTCTCGCTGTGGTCCGCTTCTTGCTGGCATCCGCTTCGCCCGCTCCGGCGGGCCATCTTCACCGACAGCCGAACGGAGACCCCAGACCATGGCCGTGGTTCAGACCGGCAACGGGCCGCGCGAACTCGTCGCAACCGGGCTTGCCGCCCGCAGCCTCGCCTTCACCGATATTCCGGTGATCGATTTTCAGGCGCTGGTCGATCCTGCAGCCAGTGCTGCCGAGCGGATGGCGGTGGGAGATGCGGTGCGCGATGCCTGCACCCGCGTCGGCTTTTTCTATGTCCGCAACCATGGGGTCGATCCGGCGGCGATCGAGGCGACCTATGTGGCGGCCCGCGATTTCTTCGCGCTGCCGATGGATCGGAAGATGCAGATCCACATCCGCAAATCGACCAATCATCGCGGCTATGTGCCGCTGCTTGAGGAGAACACCGATCCCACCGCGCGCGGCGACGTGCATGAAGCCTTCGACATGGCGTTGGAGGTGCCGGCGGATGATCCGGACGTGCTGGCCGGCAAATCGATGTACGGGCCGAATGTCTGGCCGGAGCTTGATGGCTTCCGCCCGGCCATGGACGCCTATTACGCCCAGATGTACGGGCTTGGCCGCCGGATCTTCCGCGGCTTCGCCCTGGCGCTGGGCTTGCCCGAGGATCATTTCGAGCCCTTGATCGGCAAGCCGATGGCGCAGTTGCGCGTGCTGCATTATCCCAGCCAGGACGGGCCGGTCGACGAGAGCCAGATCGGCATCGGCGCGCATTCGGATTATGAGTGCTTCACCATTCTGAACCAGCAGGCCGGCATCTCGGCGCTTCAGGTGGTCAACGGCGCCGGCGAGTGGATCGAGGCACCGCCGATCCCCGGCACCTTCATCGTCAATGTCGGCGACCAGATGGCGCGCTGGACCAATGATGTCTTCGCCTCGACCGTGCATCGGGCGATCAACCGTTCAGGACGTGAGCGCTATTCGATCCCGTTCTTCTTCGGCCCCGATTACGACACCCCGATCGAGGTGCTGGAGACCTGCGTCACGCCTGAACGCCCGGCGCGTTATCCGACCGTCACCTCGGGCGCCTATATCCTGTCGCGCTTCGACGAGACCTTTTCCTATCGCAAGGCGGGTGGCGAGGCCGATGCCGGCTGAACCGGCCGCCATCGGCCTGTCGTCATCGCGTGGCTACGGCACGATCAGCGCGGCAAGGCCACCGGCCGACAGAATCTCGATCCAGTAGCCGTCGGGGTCGCGGATGAAGGCCAGCCCCTTCATCCGGCCCTCGTCGGGCCGTTTCACGAAGCTGACGCCGAGCGCCTCGAAGCGCGTGCAGGCCGCCTCGACATCGGGCACGGTGATGCCGATATGGCCGAAGCCGCGCGGTTCGGCATTGCCATTGTGATAGCCGGCGAAATCAGGGTCGGTTTCCGTGCCCCAGTTATGGGTCAGCTCCAGAACCCCCTTCTGCCGGAACACCCATTCCGCGGCGGCGCGCGGATCTTCCGGCACCGGCGCGTCGTCGGCACCCATATAGCCCATGAAGTAGAGCGAGAATTTCATCTCGGGAAAGTCGAAGCGCCGCAGCAGGCGCATGCCCAGAACCTCGCCATAGAAGGCCACCGACCGTTCAGGGTCGCGCACCCGCAGCATGGTCTGATTGAGCACGAAGTCGCTGGTCGCCGTCTCGCTGGTTGCCAGGGGGGCGCCATCAGTACTGGCCATGGGGTATCCTCGCCATCGTCGTCACATAGGGATGGTCGTCACATCAGTTCGGTGCGGCCGGGGCATGGCGCGGATGACCGCACCGGCCATGTCGGCACCATAACCCGATCGCGGCTGCGCCGGCATGTCCTGAACGGGCATGCGCACGCACAGCCGGATCAGACTGCACCGCCAGACATGCGGCCCGGCCCATCTGTCGCTAGCCTGTTCAAGCCCGCAAGAGGCCCTGATCCGATCAGGTGACGGCCGCGAAACGACGGGCGCAGACAAGCATGACGATGGGAGGACGACCCGTGCAGATGTCCACCGGCAAGATTGCCAAAGCGCAGAGCCCCGAAGAATACGTCCAGATCGACGATGGTCCGTGGGCGCCGTTTCCCGACGCCTTCTCGGCCGGCGGCATCACCTGGAAACTGCTGCATGTCTCGCCTGAGGCGGGCAGTTGGACCGCGATCTTCACCTGTCCGGCGGGGTCATCCTTCGCCGCCCATATCCACACCGGTCCTGGCGAATATTTCCTGACCCGAGGGCGGATGGACGTTCGCGGCGGCCGTGATCAGGGGGGCGATACCGCCGTGGCACCCGGCTATGGCTACGAATCCTCGGGCGCGCGCCATGACCGGACCTTCTTTCCTGAGCCGAGCGAATTCTACATGACCTTCCTGGGGCCGCTGGCCTTCATCCAGGCCGATGGCCAGGTGATCGCCAATATCGGCTGGGCCGAGGCACAGGGCGCATGGCAGGCGTTTCTGGCAGAGGTGGATGCGGCCTGAGGGCGCATCCGATCCGGTCAGGTCAACGCCAGGGGGCGCCGGCCGGCCGGCGCCCCGCAGATATCGAGGATCAGTCCCATGTCCATGAGTGCCCGGCAGGATGATGCCACCGCAGCGACGGAGCGCGTGCTCGCGCATCATCTCGCGGCCTTCGCCGACGGCGTGCCCGCCATTCTGTCCGATTATGCCGAGCATGCGGTGGTGATCACGCCGGATGGCGTTCATCGCGGCCCCGTCGAGATCAGTGGCTTCTTCGAGGCCTTCCTTCGCGGGGTGTCTCCGGCGTTCTGGGAGGCGTTCCGGATAGACCGGCAGATTGTCGAGGGCGAGGTTGCCTATCTCGTCTGGTCGGCACCGCCTTTCGTGGCGATGGCAACCGATACGCTGGTGGTGCGCGATGGCCGGATCGTGATCCAGAGCTTCACATCACTGTCGGCCTGAAGGGGAGAGGGATGCCGGGCGGGCGGATTGCGTTGTCCATCGCCGCCATCATGGTAGGATCATGTCGTGTGGGACGAAAATGACGTTGAATAACAAGAAGACGTCGGTCCGGGAGGACATCCGCCATGGCCATGACTACGGAGACCGTGTGGCGAAGCGCCATCCATGAGGACAAAGACCAGCAGGAGGCGTGGCGCGAGAGACTATGCCGGGTCTATGACGCCTGGACGCTGACCGGCCCGGCGCAGGCGGCTTTCGACGTGGAGATCTTGCAGCGCAGCATCGACAGCTTTCAGGTGATCGAATGCCGTTGCGATCCATGTGGCGGCATACGCAAGCGGCCGGGCATGTCCCATGACCAGCCCGATCAGATGGCGGTGCAACTGGTGCTTGGCGGGCGCGAGCACTTCACCATTGATGGCAGGGGCATGGTGCTTGGCGCCGGTGACGTGCTGATCTGGAACACCACCCGGCCGATGCGCTTCGAGGTGGTCGAGCGTCTGCACAAGATCTCGGTCCTGATGCCGCTTGCGCGGTTGCGGCAGTGGCTGCCCGGATCCTGGCACGCGATCGACAGCCGGATGCCGGCGGGATCGGCCGCGGCTGCCGTGGTTGCCGACTTTATCGGTATGATGGCGCCAGCGGTGTTGTCGGGCCGGGTGGGGCGTGGCGATGCGCTGACGGAAGCGATGCTGGGCGTGCTGGTGGGCGCGCTTGATGCCGGTCACGCAGCCTGTCCGCCGGGCGGGCTGCGCGAGGCGCAGATCCTGCGGGTGAAGGCGCATATCGAACGGCATCTCGACGATCCGGCGCTGTCGCCGGCGCGGATCGCGGCCGCGACGGGCATGTCGTTGCGCCATCTCCATGGCCTGTTCGAGCCGGAAGGCATCACCCTGTCGCAATACGTCATCGCGGAGCGTCTGCGCCGTTGTCGCCGCGATCTGGCAAGCCCGGTGATGGCGCAGCGCACCATCACCGATATCGCCTTTTCCTGGGGCTTTCAGAACGCCGCCCATTTCAGCCGCCGGTTCAAGGCGGCCTATGGCACGTCGCCCAGTGACTTCCGGCACAGCCCGCATGGCTGACCGCGCCGGTCGTCGAAGACGCGCGGCCGGTCAGGTGGTGGCTGGTCAGGTGGCGGCATGGCGGCGGCGTGCGATCAGGAAGGCCGCGGTTTCGGCGGCGAGTGCCGCCAGCATGGTGGCCCCCATCACCGGGAAGATCACCGCCGGCACCAGCATCAGGGCGGCTGCACGCGCCATCACCCGGCCTTCAACCTGTCGGGGTGCTGCCAGCCGGCCCTTCGGGCGGCGCTTCCACCACATCACCGGTGCTGCCAGGCACATAGCGGCCAGGCCGATGCAGGCGATCAGCAGCACCAGCCGGTTCACGGGGCCATATTCCTGGCCCATATGGACATTGACGCCCCATTCGGTCAGCCGGGCAACGGTGCCGTAATCGGCATAGCGGGCATCGATCAGGGTTTCGCCGGTCCAGCGGTTCAAATGGATGATCTGCTGGCGCGCCAGATCATGCGGAAACACCATCGCCGTATAAACCCCGTCGGGCGCCCGGGGCACCGACAGCTTGTATCCGGGGGCGACGCCAAGCCGGCGGGCGATGGTATCGGCGCGGTCGATGCCGATATCGGGCATGGCAGAACCACTGCCGGCCGGTGCCACCGATCGCGGCAATGGCGCGTCTTCCAGCGTCCAGGCGGTGTCCCCCAGCGCCGATGTCGGTACGGGCGAGACCGGTACCGCCTGCCAGACACCCAGCGGATAGCCGAGGCCGGCATCGGTGGCGGCCCCGCGCACCGCAGGCCCCCAGACCTGGGTCCAGGCCATGCCCGACAGCGCCAGGAACAGGATCACCGGCGCCACGACGATGCCGATCACCGCGTGCATATCGCGCCAGAACACCCGCCCGGCCGGACCGGGCCGGCCGCGGGACGCCGTGCGGATGCAGAACACGCCGCCAGCGTTCTGTCCGCCGCGCCCGCGCGGCCACCACAGATAGACGCCGGTCAGGATCAGCGACACCGTCCAGCCGCCGACGACCTCGATGATCAGATTGGGGATGTCGCCGGCGATGATCAGGCTGTGCAGCCGGCGCACCACCATCATCGGCGCCGCCAGATCGGCACGGTCACCCAGCACCCCGGCATCGCGCGGGTCCAGGAACACCGTGCGGGCGGTGCCGTCGGCATCTCGGATGGCGATGCCGGCGCTGCGGTCGGTGGCCGCCGGTGCCAGATAGGCGGTGACGGTGGCCTGAGGGTGGCGTTCGGTGACGGCCCGGATCAGCGCCGATGGCGGCACCAGCGCATCGCCGGCCGCGACCGGCTGGTCCAGCACCAGCAGCCGGCCGTCGATCAGCCGATCCAGGCTGTCCTTGTAGAGATAGAGGCCGCCGGTGGTGGCCAGCAGCAGCAGGAAGGGCAGGGCGATCAGCCCCGCGAAGAAATGCCAGCGCCAGAGGCCGCGATAGAGCGCGCGCCCCAGCGTGGCCGTCGCCGCGCGTGCCTGCGCGGGTGTGGCCGTGATGGTCATCAGAAGGTCCGATCCGCAACCTGAAGCAACAGATGCGCGGCCGCTGGCAGGCGGCGGCGCGCGTTATGCGAGGGTCGGGAGCGGGCGCGGTGGTGCCGTGGCACCAAGAGGCGGGCCGGCGCGGGCGGTGACCGGCGCGGCGGCGGGGATCATCACCTGTGGCCGGGGCTCTGCCACCATGGCCGGCAGCGGCAGGGCGACCGGCACCGGCAGACGGTCGGCCATGGCGGTGACGGCGAAATCGCAGACCGTGCCGGCGCCGGTGGTGTTGCCATCACCCGATGCCTCGCCCGGGGCCGCAATCACCAGCCCCAGGCAGGTGACGATGTCGAAGCGGCCATCGGCGCGTGCCGTCGGATCGGGCATCACGCCGGCCGGCAGCATCGCGCGCAGGATCACCGCCAGGGCGATGGCCCAGGCGGCGAGGCCATGGCGATGGCGGCGCCCGCTGCGGCGGCCGCCGGCTGACCGGCTGCGCATTATCATGGCCCCTTTGTGCCGCAGGACCACCGGCCGGATACTGCGACAGAGTGTCGCAGGCATCAGTCGTCGGGATAGAGGAAGGCCGAGACGCCGATCAGCAGGTCACCGCTGCGCTGGATATAGGCCTGTTTCTCAAGCACGCGCCCGCTCGCCTCATGGGCATAGTCATAGCGTGACCAGCCGGCACCGGCGGGCGACCGGGCGATGCGGATCCAGTCCTGAATGAAGGCCACGCCATTGCGGTCGCGGATGCCGCGCAGGTTGCTGCCGGCCTGTCCTGGCCGGCGGGCATGGGCACGGCAGGTGCCGTCCAGGTCATAGACGAAGACATAGAGGTCGCCATCATTGAAGACACGGGGCCCGCGCGTCACCTCGGCAAGTCCGGCCGCCTCGCCATGGGTGTCGAAATAGGCGACGGCGCGCGCCACCATCGCCTGCGCATCGGCGGGCCCGTGGCCGGTTTCTCCCGGATGAAGCCTGGGGGCGGCAGTCGCCGTCATCGCCATCAGGGGCAAGGCCAAGGCCGCCAGCAGGGTGGGCAGGTGTCGCCGCATCGGCCATCTCCAGGCACATATAAACCATGGATAGAATAACAGCGACCGTCACCAACGAAAAGAGCCACCGCCGGTTGCCCGGGGTGGCCCTTCCGTCAGATCAGGACGGCAGAGATCAGCCGATCTTGCCGGTGACCCAGTATTCCACCCGCGCCGGATGGTTCTCGATGTAGTTGTCGACCGCGGCCTCATACGAGGTCTCGTTCGCCTCGGCCATCAACGCTTCCAGCTCGGCGAGCGGGATGTTGAAGCGGCTGAGGAAACCGAAGGCTTCCGGCTGCTCGCGATCCAGGCCCATACGGGCGATGGCATGGACCCGCTCGGCACCGCCGAGGGCGCCCTCGGGATCGTCGAGATAGCGCAGGTCATAGGCGCCGAACATCCAGTGCGGGCTCCAGCCGGTGACCACGATCCACTCGTCGCGCTTGATGGCGCGGTCGAGGGCGGCGGTCATCGCGGCGCCGGAAGCCGAGACCAGCTCGTAGTCCAGACCATAGGTCTTGATCGCCTCATCGGACAGCCGCATCAGGCCGGCACCGGGGTCGATGCCCTGGATCTTGCTGTCCAGCTTCTCGGCGACCTCGGGCTTCTTCAGGTCGGCCAGCGACTTGAGCTGATCTTCCGGAATGTAATTCGGAACCACCCAGCCCAGCTTGGCGCCGGTATAGATCGGCCCGAGATCGATGATCTTGCCGGCGGCCTTCTTGTAATAATCGCCATGGGTGTCGGGCAGCCAGGACATCATCATCAGGTCCAGATCGCCGTTTTCGACACCCTGATACTGCGGCCCGATATCGGCGAGTGTCAGTTCGACGTCATAGCCAAGGCGGTCTTCCATCAGCTTGGCGGCAAGCTTGGTCACCGCTTCCGCGTCGGACCAGGCGGTCCAGCCGATGTTGATCTTCTTCTCCTCTGCGGCCGTGGCCGGGGCCGCCAGCACGCCGGTGACGGCGGTGGCGACGAGCGCCGCGAGGGCACGCTTCGGGATGAAGCTCATGGTGGTCTCCTTCAGGTAGGTGCGAGGATCGATCAGAAAGTGAACGGGATGGTGGCCAACACAGAGCCGGCCATCGGGGCTCAGCGCTTGCGCGCCTTGCTGCGTCCGACGCTCTGGGTCAGCCGGTCGAGCACGATCGCCAGCACCACCACGCCCAGCCCGGCTTCGAAGCCCAGGCCGATATCCAGCCGCTGGATGCCGCGCAGCACCTCGTTGCCAAGGCCACCCGCGCCGATCATCGAGGCGATGACCACCATCGACAGCGACAGCATGATCGTCTGGTTGACGCCGGCCATGATCGCCGGCAGCGCGTTCGGCAGTTGGACCTTGTAGAGCAGCTGGCGATCGCTGCACCCGAAGGCGCGCCCCGCCTCGACCATCTCGGCCGGCACCTGGCGGATGCCGAGAGCGGTGAGGCGCACGGCCGGCGGCATCGAGAAGATCACCGTGGCGATGGCGCCGGGCACCTGGCCAAGGCCGAAGAACATCACCGCCGGGATCAGATAGACGAAGGGCGGCATGGTCTGCATCAGGTCGAGCGCCGGCCTGAGCATGTTCTCGACCCGGTCGGAGCGGGCGGCGGCAATGCCCAGCGGCAGGCCGATCGCCAGACTGAGCAGGGTGGAGGCGATGACCAGCGACAGGCTGCGCATGGTCGCGTCCCACAGATCCATGCCGACCAGGGCGAACAGGGCGACGATTACGAAGACGGCGAAGCCGCGGCCAACCCGCCAGAAGGCGATAGCAGTGATGATGATGATCATTATCCACCACGGCATCCATGCCAGGGCAACGGCGAAGGCGTCGACGACGGCTTTCACCACATCGGCGATCGCGTCGAAGGCGGGGGTGAAATTGTCGAGCAGGAACTCGACCACCGCCTCGACGCCATCGCCGATTGGAAGGGTAAATCCGAGATCACTCATTATTCTGCAGCCTCCCCGCCACGTTGACGTTCAGGGCCATCGGCCGCCAGTGCATCCGCCGGCGCCATTGCATCCGCTGGCGCCAGGGCCTCGGGTGCCTGTGGATCTTCCGAGCCGCGATCCAGCGCATTCAGCAGCGCACGCCGGCTGA
Source organism: Tistrella bauzanensis (assembly GCF_014636235.1). NCBI lineage: Bacteria > Pseudomonadati > Pseudomonadota > Alphaproteobacteria > Geminicoccales > Geminicoccaceae > Tistrella > Tistrella bauzanensis. Next base: position 88,405 of record NZ_BMDZ01000005.1, on the reverse strand, counting down.
CCACACCCAGATACAGCCCGTCGGCATCGATCACCGGTACCGGATAGGGTGCCGACGCGACCGTGCCAAGGATGGTCGACAGCGACGCGTTCGACGGCACCGTCACGGCATCGGGCAGGAAGGCGGCCTTGATCACCGCTTCCGGATCGGCCAGCGCAGTCGGATTGCCGGCGGCCTTGCGGTCGCGTTCGGCAATCGCGGCGGCCAGACTTTCCACCGACACCATGCCGCGGAACCGGCGGCGGCGGTCGTGAACGATGGCAAAGTCGCGTTCCGCCCGGCGCAGGCGTTCAAGGGCCGCGCGCAGGTTGGACTCCGACAGGTTGATCACCGTCAGGCCTTCGCGACGGGCAACATCGGCGGCGGTATAGACATGCGCCACATCGACACCGCGGAAGAAGGCCCGGACATAATCATCGGCCGGGTCGCGCAGGATCTCGTCGGGCGTGCCGACCTGGATCATCCGGCCGCCTTCCATGATCGCGATCCGGTCGCCGATACGCATTGCCTCGTCCAGATCGTGGCTGATGAACACGACCGTTCGGCTTTCCTCTTCCTGCAGGCGGATCAGCTCGTCCTGCATCTCGGTGCGGATCAGCGGGTCGAGGGCCGAGAAGGCTTCGTCCATCAGCAGCACGGTCGGGTTCTGAGCCAGTGCGCGGGCAAGGCCGACGCGCTGCTGCTGGCCGCCCGACAATTCATGCGGATAGCGGTCGGCCAGATGGCCAAGCCCCACCTTGTCCAGGGCGGCCCTGGCGCGCTCGCGCCGCTCGGGCACCGGCATACCGCCCACGGCCAACCCGAAGGCGGCATTGTCCAGCGCCGACAGATGCGGCATCAGCGCGAAGCTCTGGAACACCATCGCGATATCGCGACGGCGCAGATCGCGCAGGCTGCGCATATCCATGGCGGTCACATCGGTGCCGTCGATCAACACACGGCCTTCGGTGGGGTCGATCAGGCGGTTGAGCATACGCACCAGCGTGCTCTTGCCTGAACCGGACAGCCCCATGATCACGAAGATCTCGCCGGCCTTGACGGAAAAGCTCACCTCGCGCACGGCGACGGTGTTGCCGGTGGCCTCATGGATGGCGGCTGAGCTTTCACCCTTGGCAATGCGCTTCAGCGCCTGGCTGGGGTGAGGCCCGAAAACCTTGGTCATTCCTTCGACGACGATCTTGTCGGTCATGCTCCATCGATCTGGTCGGGCGGCCCTGATCAGGGCGGCACTGCGGCCCGGCATGCGATGACACCAGACAAAAAAGGGCCCGGACAGTCCAGCCTTCATGCCGAACCATCGGGTGACAATCGCATCAGAGATGCGCATAGCCGTATTGAACGGGCCCATCAGCGCCGGCCCGCTATGTCCAGACGATCGAGATCGTCCACGGACAGATAGACCGCCGGGTTGCTCTGGACTGACTTGATGCCTGGTCCAGAATTCTATGCGTGATCTCTATGTATCACAGGCGACCGGTTTTGAAAACCCGTGGGAGGGCATAAAGTCTGTTCGTGATCACGCATCTAACGCATAAGAGGCGGGGATCGCATGCCGAACGCCCGCTGGTGTGCTGCCCCAAGGCCCATCCGGGCACAAAAAAAGCCCCCGCCGGGCCAGCGGGGGCTTTCTTCATCATCGCGTCACAGGTCAGCCGGATATGGCTGGTGACGGCAGGTTACATCCGGCCTCGATCACGCGGTGCCGACGGCGCCGATCGCGATCCGCTTCGGCTGGCGCGCCTCGGGCAGCTTGCGGACCAGGGCGATGCTCAGCACCCCGGCCTTCAGATCGGCGCTCTCCACCTCGACATGCTCAGCCAGGGTAAAGCGGCGCTCGAAGCTCGCAGGCGCGAAACCGCGGGTGACATAGGTGACACCGTCTTCGGTCGCCTCGGGCTTGGTGCCCTTCACGGTCAGGATCCGGTCCTCGACCGTGATCTCGACCTCGGATTCGACGAAGCCGGGCACGGCCAGTTCAACGCGGAAGCTGTCGTCGCCAAGACGGGCGATGTTGACGCCGTCTGTCCGGGCACTGTCGGCGATCCGGTCGACCAGATCGAACAGCGGCGAGCGGAATCCGTCGAGACCACGGAAAGCGGGAACGGTGCGGAATGCGGGCGCGTAATTCAGGAGACCAGCCATGGGTCACATCCTCCAGGAGCAATGTGTCGTGTGGGTGGGATCAGCCGCCGCTGGCATCCGTTCATACGCCCGTCACGGGCCGCACAGGGGAGGCGGTCGGCTGGTGCCGGTCTGACTGTCAGCCCCGGCACGACCATGATGTAGGAGCCCTGACAAGGGCGTTCAAGAGGTCCGGGCGCGCGGAAAATGTAGCCCGCGACACGACCGGATGCCAAGGCCCGGCAGACGCGAAAGCCCGGCGCCTGTCGGCCCCGAGGGGACGCAGATGCCGGGCTTTCGCGCGGGACGATCCGGCAGAGGGCCAGGGCCGCTCTGCGGGTCGCTCAGATACCGAAGTTCGCGAAGCGCTTCTTGAACTTCGCGACCTGACCGGCCTTCTCGGACAGACGGACGGTGCCGCCGGTCCAAACCGGATGGGTCTTGGTATCGACGTCAAGCTGCAGCTGATCACCAGCCTTGCCATAGGTCGAACGGGTCTGGAACGTCGTGCCGTCGGTCATCACCACGGTGATTTCGTGGTAATCCGGATGGATGCCCTGTTTCATGGCGATGCCTCCTCGCGGAAAATCGAGGCTGCGGAATACCATGGCTGGGGCAGGTCGGCAAGCCGAAACGCCATTCGGCCGCGGTATGAGGCCAGCCGACCGCCCGTGAGCGGTCGGCTGGCCTCAGATCATTTGTTGGTCAGCTTCAGCTCGATGCGCCGATTACGCCGATAGGCATCGCTGGTTTCGGCTGTATCGATGGGGTGGAACTCGCCATAGCCGGCGGCGGCCAGACGCCAGGGCGGCACGCCCTGCGAAATCAGGAACTTCACCACGGAAATCGCGCGGGCTGCCGACAACTCCCAGTTCGAGGCGAATGCCGCGGTGGAAATCGGCCGCACATCGGTGTGGCCGTCGACCTGAAGAACCCAGTTGATGTCGTCGGGGATCTCGCCGGCGATCTGGTTCAGCGCATCGCCCAGCCGTGCAAGCTGGGTGCGGCCGGCAGGGCTGATTTCCGATGCGCCACTGTCGAACAGCACTTCCGACTGAAAGACGAAGCGGTCGCCGACGATCTGGATGTCCTCGCGGCCGCCCAGCACCTCACGCAGCCGCCCGAAGAATTCCGAACGATAGCGCGCCAGTTCTTCGACCTTGGCGGCCAGGGCCTGGTTGAGCTTCTGGCCCAGATCGGCGATCACGGCCTTCTGTTCCTCGCTGCGTTCGCGGCTTTCATCCAGCAGGGCGGACAGCCGCGCCAGTTCCTGGTTCAGCCGTTCGAGCTGTGCCGCCATGTCGGTCAGCCGCGATTCGGCTGCATCGGCCCGGGACTCGGCGGTCTCGGCCCGGGCGGTCTGGCGGTCGACCCGGTCCAGCGCCGCCATCAGGCTCGACGACTGCGCCTCGATGGTGCGGTCGGCATCGGCCAGCCGGTCGCCGGCGCTCTGCAGGGCCAGTGCACGGTCGTCGGCGGTCTGCTCGCTTGCGGCCAGCCGCTCGTCCAGAATGCGCAGACGCTCTTCCAGTTCCGCCATCCGGTCGGTCAGGCTGCGTTTGTCGGCTTCGGCGCTTTCCAGCGCGCTGGCGATGCGGGCGCGGTCGGCCTCGGTGGTGCGCTGGCTTTCCGCGGCCTCGTTCAAGGCCTGTTCAAGCGCAGTGATCCGCTGATCGGCGGCCGAAACCCTGGCCGCCAGACTGTCGCGCTCGGCGGTCGACCGTTCCAGGTCGCTCGACACACGATCCAGGGTCACGCGCAACTCTTCCGAGCCGGCACGCTCCAGGTTAAGAAGCTCGGTCAGTTCGTTCAACTGCCGGGTCAGCTGGTCCAGCTTCTCCTCGCGGCCCGACAGCGCCTGGCTCAGGTAGAACTGGGCCAGCATGAAGACCACGAGCAGGAAGATGATGACCAGCAGCAGCGACGACAGGGCGTCGACAAAGCCGGGCCAGATATCGCTGCCGCCCTGTTTGCGGCGTAAACGGCGCATGAGCGTCGATCCTTGGAACGCGGTACCGAACTCCGTTGCCGGAGCGACGGGGTGGTCTGACAGTGGCGCGGATCAGCGCCGGGCGTCGTCTTCGGCGGCCAGCGCCGCGATGGTGCGGGCCAGAAGGCGGACTTCGGAACGGATGTCCTCCACAGCCTGCTGGCGCCCCTGGGGGATATCTTCCACCATGCGGGCCAGAAGGATGTCCACATTGCGCAGATGCGCGCGGCTGGCCTCGTCGAAGCCGTCATCGCGGTGCTGGGACTCGACCAGCAGCGTCAGCAGCGGCTTCAGGTCTTTCTGCTGTTCGGCCAGCTTCACCAGAACCGATTGCTCCACACGCATCTGATCGGTCAGCGTCGCCAGCCGTTCGGTCAGCGCGCGCAGGTTCTCGTCGCCCTGCCGGCGGGCTTCATCAGACCGTTGCAGCGTGCGTTTCAGATCCGACAGGTTCTCGGCCGTCTGTTCCACCAGCGCCGCCAGATAGGCGCCGGCGCCGGGCGCGCCCTCGATCTCGATGCCGCCCATGCCGCCGCCAAGCTTGGTCAGCCGCGAGAACCATTCCTCGACCTCGTTGAAGAACCGGCTCTGCGCCTGGCCCGCCTGAAGGTCCAGAAAGCCCAGCACCAGCGACCCGGACAGACCGAAGAGCGAGGATGAAAACGCGGTCCCCATGCCGGCGAGCGGTGCTTCCAGGCCGGCCTTCAGGTCGTCGAACAGCCGGCCGACGTCGCCGGTGCCGACCGACAGGTTGCCGATGACGCCGGCGACTGCGCTGATCGTCTGAATAAGCCCCCAGAAGGTGCCGAGCAGGCCCAGGAAGATCAGCAGCCCGATGATGTAGCGGCTGATCTCGCGGCTCTCATCCAGGCGGCTGCCCAGGCTGTCGAGCAGCGACCGGCTGGCCATCGGCGACAGCTTGGCGTCCTCGCGGGTCTGCGACAGCATCGCGGCGATCGGGTTCAGCAGATCGGGGGCGGGGGTGGCCGCCATGCCCGGCCGGTTCTGGCGGAAGCCTTCCAGCCACGCGACCTCGCTGTTCAGCCGCCAGACCTGACGGATGGCATAGGCGCAGCCAAGAACGGCGGTGCCCACGATCAGCGCGTTCAGGACCGGATTGGTCATGAAGGCGTCGATCAGGGTCTCGCCGAGCAGGGCCACCACGCCCAAAGTGAGGGCGAGGAAGATAATCATCCGCACGAGATAGCGTTGCGGGCGGGTCAGGCTGTCGGTGGTCGGGCGGGCCATGCGGATCAACCCTTGCTCTTCGAACGGTCTGAAGCGGACGACCGGTGACCGGCAGCCAGGTGGCTGGCGAGCCTGCGGTCATGGCCGGGATGGGGGAGGCGGGGGCGTCGATCGACGGCTGGCAGGCCATGTGTCTGGCCCGCATGCCTGGCGCCCGGATGGGGCAGGCAAGCCGGATGGGACGGGAAGATCTGGATCATCGCCATTGTCTGCGTCATCTCACCCGGCCCGCGCCACGTCCAGGTCCACGCGGTCGGCCGGACCGGATGTGGCGGCGCCGTGGACCTTCAACTCGATGCGGGTGGGGCCGATGCCGGCATCGGCCAGGATATCGCGGACCGCGAGTGCCCGATCCAGCGCCAACCGGCGCGATGCATGCGCCGGCGCACCGGCCGGCGCGGTCGCATAGGCATCCACCAGAACGCGGCTGCGTGCCTGCGGCTGAACGGTGGCGGCAAATGCGCGGATGATCTCGCGGCCGCTGGCGGGGATCTCGGCGCTGCCGGCATCGAACGGCACGGTGATCGCCGCCGCCGATACCGATTCGGCCGCCTGGACGATGGCATCGCCGGTGGCAACCGGTGCCGCCAGCAATGCCATCGCCAGTGCCGCGACGCCGGCGAGCCGGCACGACAGGCGCCCGTGCGGCAATGGGGAGGCAGCCTGCCGGTCGTGGCCCGGCAGGCGATATGGCGAATGGACGAGCGGCGTCGACGCGAGCGTCATGGCATCCCGATGGCTGATCGCCCGCGAGGCCCCAGAGCCCCGGCACGGCTGTACCGGCCGGTGCCCGCTGGGCGGACCGACCGGCCCAACCATAGCCCAGCCCCGGAAGCAGCGGCAAGCCCGCCGCCACCTCTGGTGCCGTGCTGCGGCATCATTCCATCAGATCAGGGCGTGGCCAGGCGGCTGCGACCGGGTTCAGAGAGGTGTCGGCGCGTGCGACGGTATGGTTTCAGCCGCGCGGCCCGCGCGGTGCGGCGGGGGGGCGAAGGCCGGGCGCCATCGTCTCGTCGGGGCGACGCGGACGCTTGGCCAGCATGGTGCTCAGCACCTTGTGGGTCTGGCCGTGCACGGCGGTGTTGCCGGCGATGATACCGCCGGTGTCCATCATGGCCTCGGCACCGGTGATGTCGCTGACGAAGCCGCCGGCCTCGCGGACCAGCACGATGCCCGCCGCCATGTCCCAGGGCTGAAGGTCGATCTCGAAAAAGCCGTCGAAGCGTCCGGCCGCAACATAGGCCAGGTCGAGCGCCGCGGACCCGAACCGGCGCAGGCCGCCGGTGTTCTTCATCATCCCGGCCAGCATCTTCAGATACTCGGTGTGGTTCGGCTTGTCGGCGCGCGGAATGCCGGTCGCGATCACGCAGTCGATCAACTGGCGGCGGGCGGCCACGCGGATGCGGCGATCGTTGACGAAGGCGCCATAGCCCTTTTCGGCCGAATACATCTCGTCGCGCAGCGGGTCATAGGTGACGCCGGCGATGATCTCGCCCTCGCGTTCCAATGCCACGGTCACCGCGAAATGGGGGATGCCATGCAGGAAATTATGGGTGCCGTCCAGCGGATCGATGATCCAGCGATGCGACGGGCCGGTGCCGGTGGCCTTGATCTCGCCGCCTTCCTCCATCAGGAAGCCGAAATCGGGGCGGGCCTTCGACAGCTCGGCGCGGATGGTCTTTTCGGATTTCAGATCGGCGCTCGACACGAAATCGGCCGGCCCCTTGCGGGACACCTGGAGGTTTTCGACCTCGCCGAAGTCGCGGATCAGGCCGCGCGCGGCCTTCTGGGCGGCACCGATCATGACGTTGAGAATAGGGGAACGGACGGCCATCGGTGGCAACTCCCGGCGGTAGGTCAGCAGACGGACTGAAAGAACGGTGGCACCGACGCATGCGGCGCCCCTTGGCGGACCGGACCGGCCTGCCAAGGGGCGCCATCATGCCCCGGATCGGCGGGTGAAGGGAACTGCGGATGCCGCAGGTCAGTCCTTCGCGCGCTCCAGATAGGTCTGGTCGGCGGTCATCACCACCACGCGGGTGCCGGTTTCGATATGCGGCGGCACCATGATGCGGATGCCGTTCGACATCATCGCCGGCTTATAGGACGCGGCGGCGGTCTGGCCCTTCACGGTCGGCTCGGTCTCGACCACTTCCAGGACCACCGATTCCGGCAGGGCCACGGCCAGCGGCTCGTCTTCGTAGGTGGAGACGGTCAGCATCATGCCGTCCTGCAGGAACACCGCCGGTTCGCCGACCAGATCCTTGTGGATATTGATCTGGTCATAGGTTTCCTGATCCATCAGGGTCAGCATATCGCCGTCGGCGTACAGGAACTGGTATTCCTTTTCGTCCAGCCGCACGCGTTCAACGGACTCAGAGGCCCGGAAGCGCTCGTTCAGCTTGGTGCCGCTGCGGATGTCCTTCAACTCCACCTGGAGATAGGCGCCGCCCTTGCCAGGCTGGGTGTGCATGGTGCGGCGGGCGACCCAGAGCCGGTTCTGATGCTCGATGATCATGCCGGGGCGGATGGCGTTGCCATTGATCTTCATAGGCGTCGGTCCTTCGGTGCCGGACCGGCCGGGCCTGGTGGGGCCGCGGCTGCGGTCGCAAACGGAACGGGATGGCGTCGGGGTGTCGGGGGGGGCTTGGTCGGGCGTCCCGGCGCCGCCATCCCGCGAAGCACCCGCCGCCGTCGTCGGTCTGCGGGGTGGTGCGCCGCCACCGGTTGCCGGGCGCCCCTTGATTTCGGGCGCCGGCATCGGGCGGACGGGCGTCAGCCCCGGCCGGGGGCGGGGCCTTCGTCTTCAAGTGCCCGCGCGATCTCGCGGTTGAAATCGGTCACCGCCTGGGCAGGACCGGCTTCGTAATTCCACACCCCGGCGGTGACCGCCAGGAAGTCGGCGCCGGCGCGAACCACGTCGGCGCAATTGGCGACCGTGATGCCGCCGATCGCGACACAGGGCACCTCCATCAGCGCCTGCCACCATTCCAGCAGATCCAGCCCGGCCCGTGCCGGCGGTTCCTTGGTGGTGGAGGGGAAGAAGGCCCCGAAGGCCACGTAATCGGCGCCATCCTCGGCGACCACCATCGCGCGATGGCGGCTGTCATAGGCCGATACGCCCAGAACCGCGTTCGGGCCCATGATCTTGCGGGCCTTTGCCTGATCCATGTCGTCCTGGCCGATATGGGCGCCGTCGGCCCCCATTTCAGCGGCAAGATCGGGCCGGTCGTTGATCAGCACCGCGACATTGCGGCTCTGGGCGACCGGCAGCAGACGTTCGATCGCGCGCCGGACCTGGTCGTCGGGCACATCCTTCAGGCGGATCTGAAGGCAGGCGACGTCACCGGCATCCAGTGCACGGGCAAGCGTGTCGGCGAACGCCGCCGGCTCGAAAGCCGGCGGCGTCAGCAGATAGAGACGGCAATCGCGGGACGCGGTCACGCCTTGCCCTGATAGATCTTGATGATCTGGTCGAGCAGCGCCAGCGCTTCCTCACGCGGGCGCTGGAAGGTGTTGCGGCCGATGATCGAGCCGTTGGCGCCGCCGTCGCGGATCTCGCGGATCTCTTCCATCAGATCCTCGGTGCCCTTGGCGTTGCCGCCCGAGAACACCACGATCCGGCGGCCGTTGAACGACGCCTGGACGACATGCGCGACCCGCTCGGTCAGGGTGGAACGGGCGATGTCGTATTTCTCGTAGACCTTCTTCGCCTCGTCCTGCTCAAGCTCGGCGGTCGGCGGCTTCACCTTGATGATGTTGGCGCCAAGCAGGGCCGCGTGGTGGGCGGCATAGGCGCAGACGTCGAGCGCGGTCTCGCCGGCCTTGGTCAGCATGCCGCCGCGCGGATACGACCACACAACGACCGCGACACCCTTGGACTTCGCCTCAAGGGTCAGCTCGCGCAGCTCTTCCATCATCTCGAACTGGTATTCCGAGCCCGGATAGATGGTGAAGCCGATGGCGGCGCAGCCCAGGCGCAGCGCGTCGTCGACCGTCGCCGTCACCGCCTGGTCCTTCTCGGTCGCCAGGCTGTTGGAGCTGTTGACCTTCAGGATGGTCGGGATGGCGCCGGCGAAGGTGTCGGCACCGGCTTCCAGCATGCCGAGGGGGGCGGCATAGGCCGACAGCCCGGCATCGATCGCCAGCTGATAGTGGTAGTGGGGATCATAGGCCGGCACGTTCGGCGCGAAGCTGCGCGCGGGACCATGCTCGAAGCCCTGATCGACCGGCAGGATCACCAGCCGCCCGGTACCGCCCAGGCGGCCTTCCATCAGGATGCGGGCGAGGTTGGTCTTCACACCGGGATTCTCGCCTTCATAATTGGCAAGGATCCGCTTCACGCGCTGAGTGATCTTCATCCGGCTGATGTTCCCTGGCTGACGCATCAGCGGCGAATATGCCACCGCTGCTGCTGTAAAGGCTTGTCCGGGCGCTGAAAACGTCCCGGCTCCGCGGACACGGCCCGCTCGATGGGCCTTTTAACCGAGGCGTGCGCGATTTGCAATCACCCGACCGGGTCAGACGGCGCGACATCTTCGTGTCAGAGGCCGAAAACGGCCTGTCAGAGCCGCATTTCGGCCTGGATCACCACGATTCCGCCCGAGGCAGCGGCTTTCACCGCATCCAGAACCGCAGGTGGCGCGGCCAGGATCAGATCGGCCACACCCATTTGTGCCAGCCGGTGGGCGCGCGCGGCATCATCGCCGCAATCGACCAGCAGGCGGATGCCGGCGGTGGCCGGGGTCGCGGTCAGAAGCCGGCAGATCTCCATTATCCAGCCGATACCGCCGGTGGCCAGCAGGCCCGGCGGCGTCGCCACGCGCGCGGGCCTTGTGATGGTGCCGGCCTCGATCGCCGCGGCCAGCCGCATGACGTCCGCCTGCGCGGCGATCAGCCAGGGCGGGGTGTCGGGGCAGGGCGGGGTATCGGCTCCGGCTGCGATCATCACCCCTCCCGCCGGATTGTGCCAGTTCCGGATTGGGCCAGTTCCGGATTGGGCCAGTTCCGGATTGCGCCAGTTACTGTGCCAGCGCGGCGACGCCGGGCAGTTCCTTGCCCTCGCAGAATTCCAGGAAGGCGCCGCCCGCGGTCGAGACATAGGTCAGCGCATCGAGCACGCCGGCATGCGCCAGCGCCGCGACGGTGTCGCCGCCACCGGCGATGGAGGCGAGGCCGCCCGCACGGGTCAGTTTTTCCACCGCCCTGGCCACCGCCACGGTGGCGGCATCGAAGGGCGCGATCTCGAAGGCGCCGAAGGGGCCGTTCCACAGCAGGGTCTTCGATCCGGCGATGCAGGCCTCGACCTCGGCCACCGTCTTCGGGCCGACATCCAGGATCATCTCGTCATCGGCGACCCCGGTGACCTCGACCGTGTGGCTGTCGGCACCGGCCTTGAATTCGCGCGCGACCACCGCGTCGACCGGCAGCACCACCCGGCAGCCGGCCGCCTCGGCCCGGGCCAGGATAGCGCGGGCAGTCTCGGCCAGATCGGCCTCGCACAGCGATTTGCCGACGGCGATGCCCTGCGCATGCAGGAAGGTGTTGGCCATGCCGCCGCCGATGATCACCGCGTCGACCCGGGCCACCAGATTGTTCAGCAGATCGATCTTGGTCGACACCTTGGCGCCACCCACGATCGCCGCCACCGGCCGGCGGGGATCCGCCAGTGCGGCACCCAGTGCCTCAAGTTCCGCCTGCATCGACAGGCCGGCAGCGGTCGGCAGGCGTTCGGCCAGCCCGACGGTGGAGGCATGGGCGCGGTGGGCGCAGCTGAAGGCATCCGACACGAAGATCTGGCCCAGCCCCGCCAGCGCATCGGCGAAACCGGCCTCGTTCTTCTCTTCGCCGGCATGGAAGCGCAGGTTTTCCAGCAGCGCCACATCGCCATCATCCAGCGCGGCGACCACCCTGGATGCGGCCTCGCCGATGCAGTCGTCGGCAAAGGCGACCGGCCGGCCGATGGCGGCGGCAAGCGGTGCCGCAACCGGCCTCAGCGACATCGACGGCACGATCCGGCCCTTGGGCCGGTCGAAATGCGACAGCACCACCACGCGGGCGCCGCGTTCGGCCAGGGCGCGCACCGTCGGTGCCTGACGGTCGATGCGGGTGGCGTCGGTGACGACACCGTCCTTCATCGGCACGTTCAGGTCCAGGCGGACCAGGACGACACGGCCGGCGACATCGATCTGATCCAGGGTCTTGAAGCGGAGGGGCTGGCTTGACGACATGGCGATAAGCGGTTCCGGTTGCTGCGGGCGAAGACGATGAGCGGGTATATTCTGACCGGTTCGACGGCGACAGGCCCCGCACATCGTTATGCGGGGCCTGTGCCGGTCAGGGATCGATCAGAGCTTGCCGAGCGCCACGGCCGTATCGGCCATGCGGTTCGAGAAGCCCCACTCGTTGTCGTACCACGACAGCACCCGCACGAAGGTGCCGTCGATCACCGAGGTCTGGCCCAGGTCGAAGCTGGACGAGTGCGGGTCGTGGTTGAAGTCGATCGACACCAGCGGCTCGTCGACCACGCCCAGAATGCCCTTCAGCGAGCCTTCGGCGGCGGCGGCGCGGATCGCGTTGTTGATCTCGTCGGCCGAGGTGGCCCGGCTGGCGACGAAGGTCAGGTCGATCATCGAGACGTTGGGGGTCGGCACACGCACGGCGACGCCGTCGAGCTTGCCCTTCAGTTCCGGCAGCACCAGGCCCACGGCGCGGGCGGCACCGGTCGAGGTGGGGATGATCGACTGCGCGGCAGCGCGGGCGCGGTGCAGATCCTTGTGCGCGATGTCCAGAACCGGCTGATCACCGGTATAGGCATGCACCGTGGTCATGAAACCGTGGACGATGCCGACGGCATCGTTCAGCACCTTGGCGACCGGGGCCAGGCAGTTGGTGGTGCACGAGGCGTTCGACACCACGACGTGGTCGGCCGTCAGGCCCTGATGGTTGACGCCATAGACCACGGTGTAGTCGGCATTGTCGGCCGGCGCCGAGACCAGCACCTTGCGGGCGCCGGCTTCCAGGTGCTTCGCCGCGGCGTCGCGCTTGGTGAAGATGCCGGTGCATTCCAGCGCCACATCGACCTTCAACTCGGCCCAGGGCAGCTTCGCGGGGTCGCGCTCGGCGGTGACCCGGATCGGGCCGGTCCCGACATCGATGCTGTCGGGGCCGGTGGTCACGGTGCCGGGGAAGCGGCCATGGACCGAATCATACTTCAGCAGATGGGCATTGGTCGCGGCAGGCGCGAGATCGTTGATGCCGACGACCTGAATGTCGGTGCGGCCCGACTCGACGATCGCACGCAGAACGCCACGGCCGATGCGGCCGAAGCCGTTGATCGCCACCCGAATGGTCATGCCTTCCTCCGAACTGTCTTCGACGTTAAGGGCGCCGACCGCCAGGACGGCGCCCCTGGGGGGATATAGGGACGCTTCGACATCTCCGCGACAGCGCTCCCCTCGATCAGAGGGAGGGGGGAGAGCGCAGTCGCGCAGGCCGGCTGTCAGATCCGCGTCTTCACGGCATCGACAACGGCCTCGGCGGTGATGCCGAAGTGACGATAGAGTTCCGGTGCCGGCGCGCTGGCGCCGAAGCCGGTCATGGCGACGGTGGTGCCGCGGGCGCCGATCCAGCGTTCCCAGCCGAAGCCGATGCCGGCTTCGACCGCGACGCGGACCACGTCGCCGCCCAGCACCTCGACCTGATAGGCCGCCGGCTGGTCTGCGAACAATTCCCAACACGGCATCGACACCACGCGGGTCGCGATGCCCTGGGCTTCAAGCGCCTCGGCGGCGGCCATGGCGATTTCGATTTCCGAACCGGTGGCGAGCAACACCGCCTTCGGTGCCGCCGATGCCTCGCGCAGCACATAGGCGCCCTTGGCCGACAGATTTTCGGCCTCGGCCGTCAGGCGCACCGGCTTCAGGTTCTGCCGGCTCAACGCCAGCACCGACGGACCAGTGGTGCGGTTCAACGCCGCCGCCCAGCACTCGGCGGTCTCGACCGCATCGGCCGGGCGCATCACCGCCACATTCGGCATCATGCGCAGGCTCATCAGATGCTCGACCGGCTGATGGGTCGGGCCGTCCTCGCCGAGGCCGATCGAGTCATGGGTCATGACATAGATGACCCTCTGCTCCATCAGCGCCGACAGGCGGATCGAGGGCCGGCAATAATCGGTGAACACCAGGAAGGTGCCGCCATAGGGGATGACGCCGCCATGCAGCGCCATGCCGTTCATCGCGGCGGCCATGCCATGCTCGCGGATGCCCCAATAGATATAGCGGCCGTCGAATTCGCCCGGCGCCACCGGCTTCATCGCCTTGGTGCGGGTGTTGTTCGAGCCGGTGAGGTCGGCCGAGCCGCCGATCAGCTCCGGGATCGCCGGCACCAGCGCTTCCAGCGCCATTTCCGAGGCCTTGCGGGTGGCAACGGCCTTGGGATCGGCGATGATCGCGGCGATATGGGCATCGAGCGCCTCGGCCCATCCGGCCGGCAATTCGCCCGCCATCGCACGGGTGAAGCTGGCCCGGGTGTCGGGATCGAGGGTTGCGAAACGGTCTTCCCAGGCCTTGCGATCGGCACTGCCGCGCCGGCCGGCGGTGGCCCAGGCATCGCGGATCGCCGCCGGAACCTCGAACGGCTCATGCGGCCACGACAGCGCCTCGCGGGCGCCGGCAATTTCAATCGCACCCAGCGGCGAGCCGTGAACGCCGGACGTGCCGGCCTTTTTGGGCGCGCCATACCCGATGGTGGTGCGGCAGGCGATCAGCACCGGCTTGTCGCTGGTGCGCGCACGCTCCAGCGCCGCGGCGACCGCCTCAGGGTCGTGGCCATCGACCGCATCGGTCGCCCAGCCGCTGGCCTCGAAGCGCTTGCGCTGGTCATCCGAGCACGACAGCGACACCGGGCCGTCGATCGAGATGCCGTTATCGTCCCACAGCACGATCAGCTTCGACAGCCGCAGATGGCCGGCCAGCGAGATCGCCTCGTGGCTGATGCCTTCCATCAGGCAGCCGTCGCCGACGATGGCATAGGTGTAATGGTCGACCACCGACCCGCCGAAACGGGCGGCGAGCAGACGCTCGGCCAGCGCCATACCCACGGCATTGGCGATGCCCTGGCCCAGCGGACCGGTGGTGGTCTCGATCCCGCTGGCATGACCATATTCCGGATGGCCGGCCGTGCGGGCGCCGAGCTGACGGAAGTTCCTGATCTCGTCGAGCGTCATGTCGGCATAGCCGGTCAGATGCAGCAGCGCATAGAGCAGCATCGAGCCATGGCCGGCCGAGAGCACGAAGCGGTCGCGATCGGCCCATTTCGGCGCCGACGGATCGAACTTCAGGAAACGGGTGAAGAGAACGGTGGCCGCGTCCGCCATGCCCATGGGCATGCCCGGATGGCCGGAATTCGCGCGCTCGACGGCATCCATGCTGAGCGTGCGCACGGCATTCGCCATGTCGCGCAGCGATGGCGCATCGGTCGAGGGGGCATCGGTCGTCTGAGCGGTCATCGGCCTTCACGCAGCATAAGAGGGACGGCAAAGTGCCGACGCTCGCTGCCGGTCCGCCGCCGACGATCCGTCAACTGCCTGAAACAAGCGCCGTGCGGCGCAAAGATGGCGGGCCGTCACCGCCCCGTCAACCGCCTATTTCCGCAAGGCTCCGTGCCGTGGGTGCCGTCGTTCCACCCGGGCATGCAGGGCCGCCATTCCCCGACCACAGGCCGATCGCGGGTCATTGACGGCGAGCGGTGGCAGTTCCTATCTTGGCCCGTCGATACCGGCCGATCATGTTCGCCGGTTCCGCAACCAGCCGTGCGACACCATGTTGTCATTTGCGTGCGTCTGTTTACCGCAGATATCTGTATCTTTGTATATCCTTCCCAAAGTCGATGGTGGCCGGACCGATGGCGAATATGGAATTGGCATGGCAGCGTCTGTCGAGCGCGCTCGCCCGCCTCGATGCCGCAAGCCGCAAGGCATCGGAACGCGTCACCCAGGCGCGTCATGCCGGTGAGACGGCGGCGGCCGGCGCTGCCGGTGCGCAGATCGAGGCTTTGCGGGCCGAAATCGAGACGCTGGCGGCCGAGCGGTCGGCATTGCAGCAGGCCCTGGCCGCGGCGCAGGACGCCCGCGGCCGGGCCGATGCCCGCGGCCACATGGCCGGGCAGGAGATCGATAGGGCGATCAACGCAATTGGTCGTGCGCTCGATGACCGCTGACCTCAACCGGATCGGAGACACAGGCGCGATGGCCGAAGTCGAGGTACGCATTCTGGGCCGGGCGTTCACGCTGGCCTGCGGCGAGGGCCAGGAAGACAGTGTCCGGGCGCTGGCCCACAAGCTTGAAGACAAGGTCCGCCAGGTCACCGGCGACCGGCCGGTCGCGGTTGATGCGCGTGTGATGCTGATGGCGGCCCTGCTGCTGGCCGATCAGGCGAACGAGTCGGAGCAGGGCCTGTACCGGGCGCGGATCGAGGTCGACAAGATGCGCCGCAGCGCCGATCGCTCGGCCGCCGAGGTCGATGCGACGCTGGCCCGCGCGCTCGACGATTTCGCCGGACGCATCGAGGCTATTGCAACCCGGCTTGAGAAACTCTAAATGAAGGTCAGGACGGGATCTGGCCTTCACGTCAGGCAACCTAAATCCCAGGGACCGATACCATCTACATGAGGGAGCTGTCCCTCTCCGTCGAGCGGACAGGGCACCGGCCGGCTAGTCCGGACCGGTTCTGCCCGGACCAAACGACGGAGGAAACGGCGCCCACCTGCTCAAGCGGGTCCATGTGGATTTTTAACCGCCAACGAAAGTGCCGGTTCCCCGTCCGCCCGATTGACGACCCTGATCGACCCTGGTTGCGGACCCGCAGCCGGGGCGAATTGCTTTTGCGGAGCCACGATCTGACGCAGCCGATTGCCCCCGATCCGGATGTGGCACTTGCCGCCCTGAAAGGCGTCTTGCGCCGGGAATTGCGCCGGGTGCGGCGCGAGGCTTCGGCCGCACGGGGATTTGAGGCAGCCAGCGCGCTTGCGGCACAGGCCGGCACCCTGGCCGATGCCCTGGCGGACATCGTGCCCGCCCGGTCCCAATCCGCCCGGCCGCGCATCGTGGCGGGTTATGTCGCGGCAGGCGGCGAGATCGACGTGCTGCCACTGATGCGGGCTTTGGCCGGCCGGCTGGGTGCCGCCATGGCGTTGCCGGTCGTGAACGCGCCCGACATGCCGCTCGACTTCCGCGCCTGGCGGCCGGAGATGGCCCTGACCATCGGTGCCTTCGGGATCCCGATCCCGGCCGCGGGCCCGACGGTGATGCCGGATCTGCTGCTGATGCCGCTGGTGGCGGTGGATCGGGGCGGGCACAGGCTGGGGCAGGGGGGCGGCTTTTACGACCGCACCATCGCGCGTGCCGAAGCGGCGGGGCTGCCGCCGGTCACCGTGGGCGTGGCCTTTGCCGAACAGGTCGTCGATGCGGTGCCCCGGGGCATGTTCGACCGGCCGCTGGATCTGGTACTGACCGATCGGGGACTGATGCGGCCCGACCGGTCCTGAGCGGCGCATCGGGCGCCGCGACGAACGTGAAACATGACGACAAGCTCAACACACGGAAAGGCTGAACGGTGCGGATACTCTTTCTTGGCGATGTGGTCGGGCGGACCGGCCGGCAGGCGGTGATCGATCATGCCACGACCATCAGGGCGGCACTCGGCGTCGATCTGCTGATCGTCAACGGGGAGAACGCGGCCTCGGGCTTCGGCATCACGCCCAAGATCTGCGAAAGCTTCTATGCCGCCGGCGTCGATATCCTCACCACCGGCAACCACGTCTGGGACCAGCGCGAGATCCAGGGCTGGGTCGACCAGGACCAGCGCCTGTTGCGGCCGCTGAATTTCCCGCCCGGCACGCCGGGGCGCGGCGCCACCATGGCGACCCTGCCCGATGGCCGCCGGGTGGTGGTGGCGAATGTGATGTGCAGCCTGTTCATGGAAACGCTCGATGATCCGTTCCGGGCCCTGGCGCCCGTGCTGCGCGATTATCCGCTGGGCGGTATCGTGTCGGCGATTTTCGTCGACCTGCATGGCGAGGCGACCAGCGAGAAGATGGCCTATGGTCATTATCTGGACGGGCAGGTGACCGCGGTCATCGGCACCCACACCCATGTGCCGACCGCCGATCATCAGGTTCTGCCGGGCGGCACCGCCTTTCAGTGCGATGCCGGCATGTGCGGCGATTATGACAGCGTCATCGGCATGGACAAGGCGGCCTCGCTGGACCGGTTCACCCGCAAGATGCGTGGCCAGAAGCTGCTGCCCGCCAACGGTCCGGCCACGATCTGCGGCTCGCTGATCGAAACCGACGACGCGACCGGCCTTGCCCGTTCGATCAGCCCGCTCAGGGTGGGTGGGCGGTTGAGCCCGGCCTGGCCGGGGGCGGAGCCGATGCCCGAGAGCCTGATGAACCTGCATCTGACGGGTGCGGCCGCCGACGCCGTCGGCTGATCCGGGCGAGGGGGCTGATCCGGGTGGGGCGGCCAAGCTGGCGCGACGCGGGGGCATCGCCGCATGACCGGGTCGTCTGAAGGGGTGCATCCGGCGCGAATTCCTGCTATCGAAGCCGTCGGAAGCGCCCCTGGCGTCGCCCCTTGCGGGCTGCGGTGCGTCGGGGGCGCCATGTGCATCACCGCGTTTCGGGTCTCACCGCGTTCCGGACGCCGGGCTGACGAGGTTTGAACGGCAGATGGCTGGTCATTCACAATTCAAGAACATCATGCACCGCAAGGCCGCGCAGGATAAGAAGCGCGCCAAGGTGTTCACGAAGCTGTTGCGCGAACTGGTGATCGCCGCCAAGGAAGGCGGCGCCGACGCCAATGCCAATCCGCGCCTGCGCAGCGCCGTGCAGGCGGCGCGCGTCGCCAACATGCCCAAGGACAATATCGAGCGCGCGATCAAGCGCGGTGCCGGTGGTGCCGAGGGCGACAATTACGAAGAGGTCCGTTACGAGGGCTATGGCCCCGGTGGTGTCGCGGTGATCGCCGAGGCGCTGACCGACAACCGCAACCGGACCGCATCGGAAGTGCGCTCGGCCTTCAGCAAGAACGGCGGGTCGCTGGGCGAGACGAATTCGGTGGCGTTCAACTTCAACCGGGTTGGCCGGATCACCTATCCGGTCGATGTGGCGGCGGCCGATGCCATGCTGGAAGCGGCGATCGAGGCCGGCGCCGACGATCTTGAAAGCGATGACGAGACCCATGTCATCTATACCCAGCCCGATCTTCTGCAGGAGGTCCGGTCGGGTCTTGAGGCGCGGTTCGGCGATCCGCAGGAATCGAAGCTGGGCTGGGTGCCGCTGAGCACGATCGAGATCGACGAGGAGCAGGCCCAGGGCCTGTTCAAGATGATCGAGGCGCTGGAAGACAATGACGACGTCCAGGAAGTCATCGCCAATTTCGAGGTCTCGGACGAGGTGATGGCCAAGCTGAACGCCTGATCGCCGAAAGACGCCGCTGTCGGGCGGCATCTGAACCAGATGGAGCGGGAGGCAGACGGCACCATGCGCATCATCGGCATCGATCCCGGCTTACGGATCACCGGCTGGGGGATCGTCGACGCCGAAGGCTCGCGCCTGGTGCATGTCGGCCACGGGACCGTCACCTCCGACGACAAGGCGGCGCTGTCGGAGCGGCTGCGATCGCTCTATGACGGGTTGTACGAGGTGGTCGCGCGCTATAATCCCGGCGGTGCCGCGGTCGAGCAGACCTTCGTCAACGCCAATGCCGCCTCGGCGCTGAAGCTTGGCCATGCGCGCGCGGTGGCTCTGCTGGTGCCGGCGCAGACCGGGCTGACGGTGGCCGAGTATGAACCGGGCGTGGTGAAGAAGGCGCTGACCGGCAGTGGCCGGGCCGACAAGGCCCAGGTCGCCGCCATGGTGGCCCGGCTGCTGCCCGGCATCGACCGGACCGCACGCGCCGATGCCTATGATGCGCTCGCGGTGGCCATCTGCCACGCGCATCATGGGGCGACACGCAGCGGCTGGGCAGTGCAGGCGCGCTGACGATCGATCAGGGGAAGGATGCGGTTTAGATGTTCGCGCGGCTGAAGGGCATCGTCGACGAGATCGGCGCCGACCATGCGGTGATCGACGTCCATGGCGTGGGCTATCTGGTCCAGGCGTCGCGCCGGACGCTGGGCGCGCTGGGCGGCACCGGTGCCGAAGCGGTGCTGCACATCGAAACCCATGTCCGCGAGGACCACATCCATCTCTATGGCTTCGTCGACCGGTCGGAACGCGACTGGTTCCGCCTGCTGGTGACCGTGCAGGGGGTGGGGGCCAAGGTGGCGCTGGCGGTGCTGTCGGTGCTGGAGCCGGGGGCACTGGCGGCAGCCATCGCCGCCCAGGATGCCCGGCCGCCGGCACGGGCGACCGGGGTTGGCCCGAAGCTGGCCAAGCGGATCGTGATGGAGCTGAAGGACAAGGCGGCACTGGTCGGCATCGGTGCCGCCGATGTGGCGGTGCTGGCCAGATCCATGCGCACACCCGAAGCGGCTGCCGCTGCCGCCGCCGCCAAGTCGCCCGACATCGCGGCGTTCGATGATGCCCTGTCGGCCCTGGTCAATCTGGGCTATCGCGAAAGCGAGGCCGAGCCGGCCTTGCGGCGCGTGGCGGAGGCGGCGGGCGAGACCGCGGCGGATGTGCAGATGCTGCTGCGCGGCGCGCTGAAGGACCTGGCGCGATGAGCGCCGGCGACGAGCGCCTGATCGCGCCGGCGAGCCTGCCCGAAGACCGGCAGGATCCGGCGCTCAGGCCCGAGAGGCTGGCGGATTTCGTGGGGCAGCGGCAGGTGCTGGGGAACCTCGCGGTGTTCATCGCCGCCGCCCGCGCGCGCGGCGATGCGCTCGATCATGTGCTGCTGCACGGGCCTCCGGGGCTGGGCAAGACCACGCTGGCCCAGATCGTCGCCAAGGAAATGGGCGTGGGGTTCCGCGCCACATCGGGGCCGGTGATCGCGCGGGCCGGCGATCTGGCGGCGATCCTGACCAATCTGAACGAATTCGACGTGCTGTTCATCGACGAGATCCACCGCCTGAATCCGGCGGTGGAAGAGATCCTGTATCCGGCGATGGAGGATTTTCAGCTCGATCTGGTGATCGGTGAGGGGCCGTCGGCCCGATCGGTGCGGATCGACCTGCCGCGCTTTACGCTGGTGGCGGCGACCACCCGCGCCGGGCTGGTGACCCGGCCGCTGCGGGAACGCTTCGGGATTCCGCTGCGGCTGAACTATTACGAGATCGACGAATTGGCGTCGATCGTGCGGCGCGGCGCGCGGCTGCTGGCGGCGCCGCTGACCGAAGATGGTGCCCACGAAATCGCCCGACGCTCACGCGGTACGCCGCGTGTGGCCGGCCGGCTGCTGCGCCGGGTGCGCGATTTTGCGGCCGTGGCCGACGCGGCGCAGATCGATGCCGGCGTGGCCGACCGGGCGCTGACCCGGCTGGAGGTCGACCCCCAGGGTCTGGACGCCATGGACCGGCGCTATCTGGGCTGTATTGCCCGCCATTATGGCGGCGGGCCGGTTGGGGTGGAAACCCTGGCCGCGGCCTTGTCGGAAAGTCGCGACGCGATCGAGGACGTGATCGAGCCGTTTCTGATCCAGCAGGGGCTGCTGGCGCGCACGCCGCGTGGCCGAGTGCTGACCCGGGGCGGCTGGCAGCATCTGGGCCTGATGCCGCCACCACCGAAGGATGGCGAGCCCGATCTGTTCGCGGGGCCCGGGGACGGCGCCGACGAGGCGTGACGACTTGCCTGAAGGTGGTGTAGTTTTTCGTGATATCCCGCCAGGGTGGTGGCCTCCGCAGAGATGCCACCCCATGCCGCCGTCGTGCTGCCATCGAGACAGAGGATCGCGCCCGTGACCGAGATACGCCCAGAAACCGTGCAGCCCGATATCATCCGGGTCCGGGTCTATTGGGAAGATACCGATGCCGCTGGTATCGTCTATTACGCCAATTATCTGAAGTTCATGGAGCGGGGGCGCACGGAATGGCTGCGCCGGCGCGGCATCGATCAGCGCCCGCTGCTTGAGCGTGACGGTTTCGGTTTCGCCGTGCGCGAGGTGGCGCTGGACTATCAGGCGCCGGCGCGGCTTGAGGATATGCTGACCGTTTCCACCGTGATCAGCGCCTATGGCGGCGCCTGGGTGACCTTCGATCAGATGGTGTCGCGGGGCGACCAGCTGCTGGTGCGGGGCACGATCAAATGCGTGGCCTTGAGCCCCGCGACCGGCCAGCCGCGCCGTCTGCCGAAGGAGCTTGTCGCACTGGTGCGCCCGGCCAGTACACCACGCTGACGCGGTGGGCAGCCGGGCGCAGCCCGATCAGTCCGGCTTTCCTCAGTCGAGGGTCGGCCAGGGGCGCTGTTCGTCGCGCATGCCTTCCCAGGCGCGGGCCATGCGCAGCACGCCCAGATCGTCGAATCGGCGGCCCACGATCTGCAACCCGATCGGCAGCCCTGCCAACGAGTAGCCGCAATTGACCGAGATCGCCGGCTGTTCCGACATGTTCCAGACCACGGTGTAGCCGATATGTTCGAACGGCCGGTCGGGATCGTCGACGGGTGAGGCCCACTCGGCCGGGAACGCCACATCGGGGGCGACCGGCGACAGCACGAAATCATAGCCGCCACCGTGGAACAGCCGGGCAGCCGCCTTGCGCATCTCCATGGTGCGGTTGAAGCCGCGCACGGCCTGCAAGGCCGTGCGGGTCTGGCCGCTTTCGGCCCAGGTGCGGATATAGGGCAGAATTTTGGCGCGGGTGGCCTCGGGCAGCCGCTCGACATCGTCCCACGACCGCACGCGCCAGAAATCGTCCAGCCCGTCGAGCATCTCGCGGGTCAGAACCGCCGGCACCTCTTCGACCACGGCACCGGCCGCCTCGAAGCGGCGCGCGGCTTCCTTGACAGCCGCGATCACCGCCGGGTTAGGCGTCATGCCGGCGCCGATATCGAGCATCAGACCGATGCGCAGGCCCTTGATCGCCTGATTGTCCAGATCCATCCAGTCGATATCGGCGGGCGGCAGGCTCATGCCATCGCGCCAGTCGGGCTTTGACAGCACGGTCATTGCCAGCGCCGTGTCGGCGACGGTGCGGGTCATCGGCCCGGCGACCCGGCCGACATAGGCGGGGTCGATCGGGATACGGCCCAGACTGGCCTTCAGGCCGACCACGCCGCACCAGCCGGCGGGCAGGCGGATCGAGCCGCCGATATCGGTGCCGATATGAATCGGACCGTAACCGGCCGCGGCCGCGGCACCGGCGCCGGCGGACGAGCCGCCGGGATTGGTTGCCAGATCCCATGGGTTGCGGGCCAGCCTGTGGAAGCTCGACAGGCCCGAGGACAGCATGCCGTAATCGGGCATGGTGGTCTTGGCCAGGATCACGGCACCCGCCTCGCGCAGCCGGGCGGCCGGGGGCGAGTCGGCGGCGGCCGGGGTCATGTCGGATGCGGCCGTGCCCACCGGGACCGGGCAGCCCTTGGTCGCCATATTCTCCTTGATCGTCACCGGCACGCCGTCGAGGGGGCCGAGCGCCGCCTTGCGGGTCCAGCGATCGGTGGCGGCGCGGGCGGCCTCGCGGGCGGCCTCAGGATCGAAAGCCCAGGTCGCGCACAGCCTGTCGTCCCACGCCTCGATCCGCGCGATCACGGCATCGGTGACCTCGGTCGGCGAGGTTTGGCCCTGGGCATAGAGCGTTGACAGCTCCACGGCTGACAGATCGGCGAGCGACGTCATGGAAAACATGCCTTTCGTAATGCTGAGCCCAAGGCCATTGGGGGAGGGAGGGCGGATGCGGCGCGGATCATGTCTCGTGGTGCGAAATTCCGCAGCGCGGCGGCCTTCGGGCTGACGGCGCCGATTATGGCGCCCGACGCAGGGCAGGGTCCAGGCAAATGCATCCCGACCCGATGAATTTCCTCTCGTAAATCTTTGTATAATATGGAGAATATTGCAGTGCAGAAGAACGGGCCCGAGACTGCTTGTGGCGCTGCGATGACAGCCGGTCATGTGACCGTGCGTCGGGCCTCAGATGGACCCTTCACAAGACCCGCGGCATGGCATATCTCGTGGCCCGGCCAGCCCTGATTGCAGCCCCGCCCAGGCGCGGTGGCGGCTGTCGTCAAGGCCTGCCTGCCCGTGTCAAATTCGTGAAACGGCAGCGGATTGCCCGGAAGTCTGCTAATCAAGCGGGTCGAAGAGACGTGGACCACCGGTTCTGATGGTCAGCCGGGTCAGGTCCGTTCCACGGAGGACGTGAATGGAGCAGGAGGTCGTTAGCCAGGCGGCGCTCGCCGGATCGGTGGGCGCGCATGATATGAGCATCATCAGCCTGGTGATGAACGCCGACATCATTGTGAAGTCGGTCATGCTCATGCTCGCACTGGCCTCCATCTGGTCCTGGGCGATCATTTTCGACAAGTTCCGATTGATGGGCCGGCTGAAGCGTCGCGCCGATGATTTCGAGAACCGGTTCTGGTCGGGCGGCTCGCTGGAAGAGCTGTATGACGCGATATCGGAACGCGCCGATCATCCGATGGCGCATGTGTTCTCGGCCGCGATGGGCGAATGGCGCCGGGCGAAGGTCAAGGGCACGGCGCTGGCCGACCCGCTGTCGCGGGCCAATCTGCGCCAGCGCATCGAGCAGGTGATGGACATCGCGCTGAACCGCGAGATGGCCATGCTCGAACGCAATCTGGGCTTCCTTGCCACCGTCGGCTCGACGGCGCCATTCGTGGGGTTGTTCGGCACGGTCTGGGGCATCATGAACAGCTTCACCTCGATCGCGGTGACCAAGAACACCACGCTGGCCGTGGTGGCACCGGGCATCGCCGAGGCGCTGTTCGCCACCGCCATCGGCCTGGTCGCGGCCATTCCGGCGGTGATCTTCTATAACAAGCTGTCGAGCGATATCGGCCGCTATGGCGCCCGGCTGGACAACTTCACCGGCGAATTCAGCGCGCTGATCGCCCGCCAGATCGAAGACAGGCGCTGAGATCATGGCCGGTGGCATCCGACGCGCAAAGGGACATGGCCGCCGCCGCCGTTGGGGCGGGGCTGAGCCGATGAGCGAGATCAACGTGACGCCGATGGTCGACGTCATGCTGGTTCTGCTGATCATCTTCATGGTCACGGCCCCCTTGCTGACCGCCGGGGTCGAGGTCGATCTGCCGGAAAGCTCGGCGGCGCCGCTGGCGGGCCAGGACGAACCCCTGTCGGTGTCGGTGGATGCCGAGGGACGGGTGTATGTTCAGGACAAGGAAGTGACGCTGGAGACCCTGCCTCAGACCCTGATGGCCATCGCCGCCAACAAGACCGATACCCGCATCTTCGTGCGTGGCGACCGGTCGATCGATTACGGCCGGGTCATGCAGGTGATGGGCACGGTGACCGGCGCCGGCTTCACCAAGGTGTCGCTCGTGACGACATTGCAGCAGACCGGTCCGCAGCAGACGGGTGCGGCACCGGCCGCCCGCCGGGGCAGCTGACGCCGCCCCTGTCAACCTGGCGCCGCGGTCTCGCGAACGGCGCTTTTCCGCTTTCTGAATGGAGCAACGGACCCACGTGAAGCGCGGTTTGACATATTCGCTGGCAACTCACGGCGCCGTTGCTGCGCTGTTGTGGTTCGGCCTGCCGTCACTCAGCCGCCCGCTGCCGCCGGAGGAACAGACGATCGTGATCGATCTGGTTCCGGTGACCGATGTGACGCGTGCGTCCCAACTGCGCCCCAAGCCAGAACCGAAGCCCGAGCCTGAAAAGCAGATGGCGCAGGCGAGTCCGCCTCCACCTCCACCTCCGCCGCCACCTCCGCCGCCTCCGCCGCCGCCCCCTCCGCCGCCTCCGCCGCCGCCCCCTCCGCCGCCTCCGCCTCCGCCCCCTCCGCCGCCTCCGCCTCCGCCCCCTCCGCCGCCTCCGCCTCCGCCCCCTCCGCCGCCTCCGCCGCCGGCACCACCGCCGCCCCCTCCGCCACCGCCTCCTCCTCCTCCGCCGCCGGTCCCGAAGCCGGAGCCGGCACCACCGCCGCCCCCTCCGCCTCCGCCCCCTCCGCCGCCTCCACCGCCGCCTCCCCCCAAGAAGCCGGAGCCGCCGAAGAAACCGGAACCAGAGAAGAAGCCTGAGCCAGAGAAAAAGCCGGAACCGCCGAAGCCCGAGCCGAAGAAGCCGGAACCACCGAAGCCCGAGCCGAAAAAGCCCGAGCCGGTGAAGAAGCCCGAGCCGGTGAAGAAGCCGGAACCGGAGAAGAAGCCGGAGCCCGACGATCCGCTTGCGTCGCTGCGCAAGAGCCTCGATCAGCTGAAGACGCAGTCCCGCGAGGACGCGCCGAAGGAACAGCAGGTCGCGCGTTCGAACCAGCCGCAGCAGGCCGTGATGCAGCGCAATGCCCAGCCGACCAATCAGGTCTCGGTCAGCGACATTGCCTTCATCCGCAGCCAGATCGAACGGCGCTGGTCGGTGCCCGTCGGCGCGCCGGAGGCTGAGAACCTGATCGTCGAGGTTCGCATTCGCCTGGCGCCCGATGGTACGGTGCAATCGGCGGATGTGGTCGACAGGGCGCGTATGCAGCGGCCGGGCGAGGAATCCTATCGCGTGGCCGCGGAAAGTGCGGTCCGCGCGATCAGGGCCGCAAGTCCGTTGGAATTGCCTGCGGGCAAATATGATCAGCTCAAGGACATTGTCCTGGCGTTCAACCCGAAGAACATGGTGGGCCGATGACAGACACGATCCGTTCCGCAAACGCAGCCAGCCGCCCGCGTCGTCGCACGCGGCCGGTGCTGCGTGTCCTCGCGGTGGCGGCGCTCGGGCTGGTCGTGGGGCTGGCTGGGGCGATGATGCCGCATCCGGCTTCGGCGCAGGTGCGCATCGACATCACCCGTGGCGTCGTCGAACCCATGCCGATCGCCATCAGCAATTTTCTGGCGGTCGATCCATCGGGCGCGCCGTTCGACAGCGATATTCCGGGCGTGATCGCAAGCGATCTTGCGAGCTCGGGCCTGTTCCGGCCGATCGACCGCAACGCGTTCCTTCAGGCGCCGGGCGAGATGACCCCGCTGCCGGATTTCGCCGACTGGCGGCAGATCAATGCCCAGGCGCTGGTGACGGGCCAAGTCCGCCAGGAAGGCAACCAGATCGCGGTTGAATTCCGCCTGTGGGATGTGTTCGGCCAGAGCCAGATGGCTGGCGTGGTCTATCGCGTCGACCCGAAGCTGTGGCGCCGCGTCGCCCATATGATCGCCGACCAGATCTATGAGCGGATCACCGGCGAGGGCGGCTATTTCGACACCCAGATCGTGTATGTCGCCGAAAGCGGCCCCGCCGATAAGCGGGTCAAGCGGCTTGCGATCATGGATCAGGACGGGGCCAATCATCGTTATCTGACCGATGGCCAGGATCTGGTGCTGACCCCGCGTCTGTCGCCGAACGCACGCGAGATCACCTATATGGCGTTCCGCAATCGCCAGGCGCGGGTGTTCGTCTATGATCTAGACACTGGCCGGCAGCGGGTGCTGGGCGATTTTCCGGGCATGACCTTCGCGCCGCGCTTCACGCCCGACGGGCGTTCGGTGCTGATGTCGATGGCCCGCGACGGCGCCACCTCGCTCTACAAGCTCGATGTCGCGAGCGGTGCCGTTCAGCGGCTCACCTCGTCGCAGGCGATCGATACCTCGCCATCGGTGTCGCCCGACGGCAAGCGGATGGTGTTCAACTCCGACCGGTCCGGCGGCCAGCAGATCTATGTGGCCAATGCCGACGGCTCGGGCCTGCAGCGCATCAGCTTCGGCACCGGCACCTATGCGACGCCGGTCTGGTCCCCTCGTGGCGACCTGATCGCGTTCACGAAAATGAACCGTGGCCGGTTCGTCATCGGGGTCATGCGCCCCGATGGCAGCGATGAACGGCTTCTGACCGATGGCTATCTTGTGGAAGGCCCGACCTGGGCCCCCAATGGCCGCGTTCTGGCCTTCTTCCGCAAAGACCGACCCGGCGGCGAGACCCGCCTGTATTCGATCGATATCACTGGATATAACGAGCGGTTGATCGTTACGCCCGGCGAAGCATCGGATCCGGCGTGGTCGGCCTTGATTCGATAGTGTTGGTTGATATACTCCAACCTGTCGTGTGCCTGGCGACCGGGTGAATTGTGACCCTCGCACAATTCACGCTGGCGATTGGAGCGAACGCCGGCCAGGACTACGGAACTGCTTTCCGGTGCTCCGACATGTCTCGGATACCTTAGGTACAAAATGCGCTTCAAGATCCTCACGTCTATCGCCGCTCTGGCATTCGTCGCCGCCTGCTCGTCCGCTCCGGAAGACACGGGCTCCACCGGCGCCACCGGCGGAACCTCCTCGTCCGTCGGTTCGAGCCAGGGCACCATCTCGACCGGCGCCCAGCCCGGTTCGTGGGAATACGTGCAGCAGACCGCTGGCGACCGCGTGTTCTTTGAACTCGACAGCTCGTCGCTGACCGCCGAGGGTCGCCAGACCCTGTCGGTTCAGGCCGATTTCCTGCGCGCCAATCCGGCACAGCGGGTGATCGTCGAGGGCCATGCCGACGAACGCGGCACCCGCGAGTACAACCTCGCCCTTGGCGAGCGTCGCGCGACGGCCGCCAAGAATTATCTCGTGGCGCTCGGCATCTCGCCGGACCGTATCGAGACGATCTCTTACGGCAAGGAACGGCCGGCCGTTCTCGGCTCCGACGAGGCTGCCTGGGCGCAGAACCGTCGCGCCGTGACCGTGCTGGTCAACTGACGACGGCTCCGTCACTCCTAGACGGATTTCCGGTCCTGACGGACCGGACGACGGCCGGCGATCCCCTTGCGGGAACGCCGGCCGTCGGCTTTTGCACGGCTTTGCGTTATACCTGTCGATGCCTTATCCGCAACGGTGCCGATCGATATCGGGATCCTGCGGCGCAGGCAGGCAGACATGGTCGATCCCCTGATCTAAGGCATGAACATCATGGCTCTCTTCCCGACCGGCTTCGGCGACAGGCATGCCGACGCATATGGGCGCCGGCTGACGCGCGGCATCGCCGGCACGACGGCACTGGTGGCGGTGACCCTGGCCTTGCTGCTGGTCGACAGCCCCGATGCGACGGCGCAGCAGCAGCCCCCCGCGACCGCGGCGATGGCCGCGGCATTCGAGAGCCGGTTGAGCGGCCTTGAAGAGGGGCAGCGCCGCCAGACCGGCCGGATCGAGGAAGCCGAATTCCGCCTGCGCCGGCTTGAAGAACGGCTGGATCGGATGGAACGCGACCTCAACGACCGGCTGGGCCGGATCGAGGCGACCTTGTCCCAGGCGCCGGGCGCCGGTGATGTGGCGGACGGGGCCGCAATCGGGACCGGTACCGGGTCCGCCATCGGCGCGGGCGGGGATGGCGCCAGCACGCAAGCCCCTGCCGGCGACCAGCGGGGCGGCGCGGTGCAGCCGCTTGGCACCATCACCACGCGGCGGGACGCCGACGGCAACAGCATCACCAGCACCCAACCCGCGCCGACGCAGCCGACCCCGCCGCCGGTGGCCGGCGGCGATGCGGCGAAGAGCCGGGTGGAGCAGATCCAGACCGAACAGGAGCTGTATCGGTACGGGCTCGATCTGCTGCTGAAGGACCGTGACTATGCGGGCGCCGAGGTGGCGTTCAACGAGTTGATCGGCCGCTATAAGCAGGGCGATCTGGTCGGCAACGCCTATTACTGGCTGGGCGAGACCTATTATGCGCAGGGCCAGTACGATCGTGCCGCCCTGACCTTCGGCGACGGCGTCAGCGGCCATGCGAAAAGCCCGAAAGCGCCCGACATGGTGTTGAAGCTGGGGATGAGCTTTGCGGCGCTGAACCGCAAGGACGATGCCTGCGGCGCCTATTCGATCCTGAACAAGCAGTTCCCCGATGCCCCCGCCAATATCAAGGTGGTGACCGAGCGCGAGCAGAAGAAGCTGGGCTGCAACTGATCAGGCATGGCGATGGCCGCGATGTCCACCGAGCACCGGAATGGCAGAGCGTGCGGCCGCCCCGATCGTGGCGGCACCGCTACCGGGCATGATGATCTGACCGGTCGCTTCGCGGCCGCCATGATGGCGGCCGGCGTCGTCGAGGCATCGCCGCATCTGGCCGTGGCCCTGTCGGGCGGGCCGGACAGCCTGGCGCTGACCCTGCTGGCGCGCGACTGGGCGCGGATGAGGGGCGGACGGGTCACCGCGCTGGTGGTCGATCACGGCTTGCGGGCCGGCAGCGACGATGCCGCCCGCGCCGCCGCCGGTCTGGCCGGCTGGCTGGGGGTGGCGGCCCGCATCCTGACACTGCCCCCCGGCAGCCTGCCGGCGACCGGCATCGAGGCGGCGGCACGCCGCGCCCGCTATGACCGGCTGGCCCGGGCCTGCCGTGATGCCGGCATCCTGCATCTGCTGGTCGGTCACAGCCTGGACGACCTGGCGGAAACGGTGCTGATCCGCCTGGGGCGGGGCAGCGGCATCGACGGCCTGGCGGCGATGGCGGCTATCCGGCCGCATCAGGGCCTGCGGCTGCTGCGGCCGCTGCTGGGCCTGCGCCGTGCCGGTCTGGCCCGGCTGGTGGCGCAGGCCGGGCTGACCGCGCTGCATGACCCGATGAATGACGACGGCGCGGTTCAGAGAGTGCGGTTGCGGCAGGCCGCTGCCCCCCTGTGCGATGCCGGGCTGGACCCGGCCGGCATCGCACAGTCGGCATCGCGCGCGGCGCGGGTGCGGGCGACGCTGGATGACCGGCTGGTGCGGGCCGCCTTTGCCGGCGGCCTGCGGTTCCACCCCTGGGGGGGCGCCGAGCTGCCTTTGCCGCTGTTCGCCGACCCGGCGCTGACCGGTGATCTGGCCCCCCGGCTGGTTGAACGCCTGTGTCTGGTGATCGGCGGCCTGGATCTGCCACCAAGGCAGGGGCCGGTGATGGCGCTGACCGCCGCGTTGATCGGTCAGGCCCGGGCCGCGACCCGGAGCGGCAACATGCCGCAAGGCGGCCGGACCCTTGGCGGCTGTCGCATCGTCTGGGGCGGCGGCCGGGTGACGGTGCTGCGTGAACCGGCGGCGGTGGCGGCACCCGTACCGGTCGTCGCGGGTGAGAGAACTGGCTGGGACGGGCGTTTCGTCGTGCAGGTGCCGAATACCGATGCAGTCGGCGACGGCAGGACTGCGGCACCCTTGACCCTTGGGGCGATGGGCACGTCGCTGGCCATGCGGCTGGGGCTGATGGCCCCGGCTGCCGCCCGCAGGCTGCGGAACGAGGTGCCTGGACGTGCAATCGCATCCTTGCCGGTGCTTCGGCGACTTGACGTGCCCGTCGCATTCCCCCACTTAACAGGGAGCATCCGCGGGGAGGCTGCGGCTGACCACACCCTTGCCCATCCGCACACCCTTGCCCAACCGACCTTCCGGGCATGGTTCGCGCCATCCCGTCCGTTCGACGGTGACGGCGTCTTCTGGACGATGGCGGGCGAACATTCGGCAGGAAAGAGACCTCGGTCGTGAACAATGTTAAGAACCTCGCGCTCTGGGTGATCATCGCCCTGCTGCTGGTGGCTCTGTTCAATCTGTTCCAGAGCCCCCAGAGTCAGGGTCCGTCGCGCCAGGTCGCGTATTCGGACTTCCTCAACGCCGTGCAGGAAGGCCGCGTCACCGACGTGACCATCCAGGGCGACACGATCCGCGGTCATTTCAATGACGGCAGCGGGGTCGAATTCCGCACGGTCGCCCCGCCGAACGATAACGGCATGGTCGACCGGCTGCGCGAAGGCAATGTCCGCATCAATGTGGCACCGGCCGAGGACAATGTGCCCTCGCTGTTCGGGATTCTGATCTCGTGGTTCCCGATGCTGCTGCTGATCGGCGTGTGGATCTTCTTCATGCGTCAGATGCAGGGCGGCGGCGGAAAGGCGATGGGCTTCGGCAAGTCCAAGGCCCGTCTGCTGACCGAGAAATCGGGGCGCGTGACTTTTGAGGACGTCGCCGGTATCGACGAGGCGAAGGACGAACTCCACGAGATCGTCGAATTCCTGAAGTCGCCGCAGAAGTTCCAGCGGCTGGGCGGCCGCATTCCCAAGGGCGTGCTGCTTGTGGGCCCTCCGGGTACCGGCAAGACGCTTCTGGCGCGGGCGATCGCCGGCGAGGCGAACGTTCCCTTCTTCTCGATCTCGGGTTCCGATTTCGTCGAGATGTTCGTGGGTGTCGGCGCCAGCCGTGTCCGCGACATGTTCGAACAGGGCAAGAAGAACGCCCCCTGCCTGATCTTCATCGACGAGATCGACGCGGTCGGTCGCCATCGCGGCGCCGGCCTCGGCGGTGGTAATGACGAACGCGAGCAGACCCTGAACCAGTTGCTGGTCGAAATGGACGGCTTCGAGGCGAATGAGGGCGTGATCATCATCGCCGCCACCAACCGCCCCGACGTGCTGGACCCGGCCCTGCTGCGTCCGGGCCGCTTCGACCGGCAGGTCGTTGTGCCGAACCCCGACGTGTCGGGCCGTGAGAAGATCCTGTCGGTGCACATGCGCAAGGTGCCGATCGGCCCTGATGTGAATGCCCGGGTCATCGCCCGCGCGACACCCGGCTTCTCGGGTGCCGACCTGGCCAATCTGGTCAACGAGGCAGCCCTGCTGGCCGCGCGCCGCAACAAGCGCGTGGTCGGTATGGCGGAATTCGAGGACGCCAAGGACAAGGTGATGATGGGGGCCGAGCGCCGCTCGATCGCGATGAGCGAGGACGAGAAGCGCCTGACCGCCTATCACGAGGGCGGCCACGCCATCGTCGCCATGCACTGCCCGGCATCCGACCCGATCCACAAGGCGACCATCATCCCGCGCGGTCGTGCACTGGGCATGGTGATGCGGCTGCCGGAGCGGGACCGTCTGTCGGTGTCGCGCGAGAAGCTGGAAGCGGATCTGGCGGTCGCCATGGGTGGCCGGCTGGCTGAAGAGATCATCTTCGGCCATGACAAGGTCACCAGTGGCGCGTCGTCGGATATCCAGATGGCGACCAAGCTGGCCAAGAACATGGTCACCCAGTGGGGCATGAGCGACAAGCTGGGCCCGCTGAATTATGGCGAGGGCGACAACGAGCCCTTCGTCGGCTATGCGGTGACCCAGTCGCGCGGCACATCCGAGGCGACGGCCAATGTCATCGACCAGGAAGTGCGGCGGATCGTCGAGGAAGCCTATGACCGGGCGCGCACCATCCTGACCGATTACCGCGACCAGCTGGAGCGGGTCGCCCAGGCGCTGCTGGAATATGAAACCCTGTCGGGTGACGAGTTGAAGGCGATCGCCGCAGGCGAAACCATCAAGCGGCACCGCCCCGACGACATGGGCGATGGCGGCACCGCGCCGGCATCCGATCCGCGGCCGCCCAGGGCCTCGGTGCCGACGGCGGGCGGCGATGACGGGCTGCGACCCAGCCCGCAGCCGGGCGCCTGATCCGGCAGGACGGCCATCCGGCAGGACGGGCGGCTGCTCGCTTGGCCGATAGCCGTCTGACGATCATGGGGCCGGTGTCGACAGATACCGGCTCCGCACCGCCGACCGACAGCCAGGGACTGCTGACTTGCCCGCTGACCTGTCCACATCCATCGCGGCCGCATCGTCTGATGCGGCCGCGATGTCATATGTCGAGACCCGCATCCGTGACGCCGATGCGGGTCTTCGAGTGTATGTCCGCCCGATCGGGTTCGTGCCGGCCCGCACCGCCGGCGTCGGCGCGGCGCCCCGCGCGGCGTTGAGGCGGGCGCCGGTCGCGGGGTTCCGCTGCCTTGCCGGCGGCTGGCTGGCCTTTGGGGTGGTCGAGATCATCTGGCGGGCCGGACGGGGCGCCGGCGCGGCCGACCGGGTGGGCCGGGCGGTGATGCCGATCGAGGATGCCCTGCGTCTGGCCGACCGCTTGACCGCTCTGCCGGCGGGCCGGCGACTGGCCCGGCGCTTGCGGGCGCTGGAGGTGCCGCGCCAGAGGTTTGCCGGACTGGATATGCGCGGCCGGCCGCAGGTGATGGCGATCGTCAACGTCACGCCCGACAGCTTCTCGGATGGCGGCGATGCCTTCGCACCGGTCGACGCGGCGGCGGCGGTGCGCCGGGCGCTGGAGGATGGCGCCGATCTTGTGGATCTTGGCGCCGAAACCACCCGTCCGGGTGCGGCCGCCGTCGACCCGGCGGAAGAGATCCATCGCCTGGAGCCGGCACTGACGGCGGCGGCGGAACTGGGGGCGGTGGTGTCCGTCGACACCCGCAAGGCGGTGGTGATGCGCCATGCCGCGCGCCGTGGCGCTGCGATCGTCAACGACGTCAGCGGCTTCACCTATGATCCGGGGGCGGCCGATGCCGTGGCCGCCGCCGGGCTTGCCGCCGTGGTCATGCATATGCGTGGCACGCCGGCCGACATGCAGTCTCTGGCGGTCTATGACGATGTGGTTCTGGACGTCTTCGACGAGTTGGAAGACCGGCTGGCGCTGATGGATGAGGCCGGGGTGCCGCAGGGCGATGTGGCGATCGATCCGGGCATCGGCTTTGCCAAGACGGTGGACCAGAACCTTGCCTTGCTGCATAACCTGTCGATCTTCCATGGGCTTGGCCGGCCGCTTCTGATCGGCGTGTCGCGCAAGAGCTTCATCGGGCGCGTGGCCGGCATCGACCAGCCGAAGGCACGGGTGCCGGGGTCGCTGGCAGCAGCGCTGGCCGCGGTGGCCCAGGGCGCGCAGATCGTGAGGGTGCATGACGTGGCTGAAACGGCTCAGGCATTGGTGGTCGACGCGGCCATCGCCCGCGGCCGGGCGCCGGCGGGTTGACCCGCTGCCACCGCCTGTCCGGATGACGCCGCCGAAAGGGCCATGCTTCGGCGCCAGTTTCGCGCATACCCCGGACGAGGACCACGACCCCGATGCGGCAGAGATGCCGCACGACCGGGACAATCAGCCAGGATCTTGATCATGTCGCATCGCTATTTCGGCACCGACGGTATTCGCGGCCGTGCCAACAGCTGGCCGATGACCGCCGAGGTCGCCCTGCGGCTGGGTGTGGCCACCGGCATGCGGTTCCGGTCGATCCGTGCGCGCACGCGGGTGGTGATCGGCAAAGACACGAGGCTGTCGGGCTATATGATCGAACCGGCGCTGACCGCGGGCTTCGTTTCGGCCGGCTGTGACGTCATTCTTGTCGGGCCGATACCGACGCCGGCGATCGCGATGCTGACCCGGTCGATGCGGTGCGATCTGGGCGTGATGATTTCCGCCTCGCACAATCCGTTCGCCGATAATGGCGTCAAGCTGTTCGGCCCCGACGGCTACAAGCTGTCCGACGAGGTGCAGGACGAGATCGAGGCCCTGATGGACGGCCCTCCCGATGTCGGCCTTGCCGCATCGGAGAAGCTGGGCCGGGCCCGACGGCTGGATACCGCCCGCGACCGCTATGTCGAGGCGATCAAGGGCACCTTGCCCCGGGGCCTGAGGCTCGACGGCCTGAAAGTGGCCATCGACTGCGCCAATGGCGCCGCCTATTCGGTGGCCCCGACGATCTTGTGGGAGCTGGGTGCCGATGTGACGGCGATCGGGGTGGAGCCGGACGGCTTCAACATCAATCGCGACTGCGGCTCGACCGCGCCGGATGCCCTGGCACGGGCGGTGGTGGAGAAGGGATGCGATATCGGCTTTGCCCTGGATGGTGATGCCGACCGGGTGATCGTGGTCGATGAAGCCGGGCGCCAGGTGGATGGCGACCAGATCATGGCCCTGATCGCAACCAGCTGGGCCAAACGCAACCGGCTGGTCGGCGGTGGGATCGTGGCCACGGTGATGTCGAATATGGGGCTGGAACGCTATCTGGAGGCCAGCGGCCTGCATCTGGTCCGCACCCAGGTGGGCGACCGCTATGTGGGCGAGCGGATGCGTGCCGATGGCTACAATGTCGGCGGCGAGCAGTCGGGCCATATGATCTTCAGCGATTATGCCACCACCGGCGACGGACTGGTGGCGGCCCTGCAGGTGCTGGCGGTGATGGTGGATGACGGCATCAGTGCCAAGGCGGCGACCAACCGTTTCGAACCCTGGCCGCAGCTGCTGCGCAATGTCCGCTATGCTGGCCAGCCGCCGCAGACCGACCCGGAGGTGATGGCGGTGATTGCCGCCGAGACCGCGCGGCTCGACGGACATGGTCGGGTTCTGATCCGCCCGTCCGGGACTGAAACCCTTATCCGCGTGATGGCCGAGGCGGATGATGCCGCCCTGGTTGAAAGCGCCGTCGATCGCATCGTTTCTGCCATGGAAAAGGCGACCGCAAGGCGGTCTTGACCGCCCGGACGGGTGGAAGCGTTAACACTACGCCCGCTAACATGGCCTCATAGGACACGAGAGGCCGGCGGATCGGGCAATACCTCCGGGCGTCCGGGCTCGATGCATGGCAGGAAAGGGGCAGGTTGATGACGGGTGCTTCACGCGCGCCGATGAGGCGGCTGCTCAGCGTCGACCATGGCGATCCTGAAGGTCGTGGCGGTATCGCCTTCGACCTGAAGCTCGCCACGGCCTGCGGCGTCTATGCGGCCAGCGCCGTGACGGCGATCGTGGCCGACGGTGCCGCGATGACCGTGCCGGCCGACATCGTTGGCGGGCAGTTGAGGGTGGTGTTGGACGATATTGGTGCCGATGCGTTGAGAATCGGCCGGGCGACCGAAACCGATCAGTTGCTGGCGATTTCTGAGGCCGTGGAGCATTTCGGCGGCAATGTGCCGCTGATTCTGGACCCCGTTCTGGTCGACCCGTCGGGCCGTCACCTGATGAACCGCGACGCGTTGCAGGTGCTGAAGGCTCGGCTGGTGGTGCGGGCACAGGCCCTGGTGCTGGATCTGGCGGCTGCGGAAGTGATGGTCGGCCGCGAGATCCGCCATGTCGACGCGCTGATCGATGCCGTGGCGACCCTGGCGAGCCTGGGCCCTGAGCAGGTGGTGGTGGCCGGCGGACCGGCTTTCGGCATCGCCATCCTGAGCGGTGACAGCCTGGATGTGCTGCCGGATCTGGGCCTGGTTGCCGGGCCGCTGGGCGGGCCGCCGATCGGGCTTGCCAGTGCTGTCGCCCTGGGGGCGATGGAGCGGCTGGACGCACGCAGCGCCTGGTTGCGGCATCAGCCGCTGATCCGGGCGGTGATCGCCGCCGACCCGGCTGCGCGCGACGCCATGCATGCCCATCCCCATGTCGACCTGACCGGCGCCTTTCGGACGGTTGCCGCCGATGGTCCGGCAAGCCAGGAGACCCTGTCGTGACCGCAGACAGCACCATCGCCGGCAAGCCCACCCTGCTGCCGGCGGGCATGCTGCCGGCAGGCCGCCATCTGCCCCGCCTGCTGATCATCGCCGGGTCCGATTCCGGCGGTGGTGCCGGCATTCAGGCCGATGTGAAGACCGCCCTGGCTCTGGGGGTGGACGGCTATGCCGCCATCACCGCACTGACCGTGCAGAACACCCTGGGCGTCCATGGCGTGTGGGAGGTGCCGCAGCCGGCGCTGATGGCCCAGATCGACGCTGTCCTGGCCACCGGCGTGGTGGCGGTCAAGACCGGCATGCTGCATTCGGCCATGGTGATCGACACCGTCATCGGCCGCATCGGCGCCGTGGTCCGGGCCGGGCTGCCGCTGGTGGTGGACCCGGTGATGGTGGCCAAGGGCGGGCACCGGTTGCTGCGCGAGGATGCGATCGCGGCCCTGACCACGCGCATGCTGCCGCTGGCCACGATCGTGACCCCCAATCTGCCCGAAGCCGAGGTGCTGACCGGGCGGAAGATCGCGACCGTCGACGACATGATCGCGGCCGGCCGCAGCCTGATCGGCATGGGCGCGCGGTCCGCCTTGATCAAGGGCGGCCATATGTCGGGCGATACGTTGAGCGACATTCTGGTGATCGCCGGCGCCACCGGGCTTGACCCGGTGACGGTGACGCGGTTCGACGGTCCGCGTATCGACAGCCGCCATACCCATGGCACCGGCTGCACGATGGCAAGCGCCATCGCGGCCGGCCTGGCCCGCGAGCGGGCCACCGCGGATGCGGTGGCGATCGCGCGCAGCTATGTGCGCCAGGCCATGCTGGCGGCACCGGGTCTGGGCCATGGCCATGGCCCCCTGCGTCACGACTGGAACCGGCGAACGGCCTGATGGCCGCGCCCCGCCCGGCGTTCGAGTGTTCCGCCGCCGGCCGGCAGCGGGCGCCGACACCGGTTCTGGCCTGCAACCGTTCTGATGATGGCGCCGCACCACGAAACCTATGGTGGTTTTGCGGCGGAATGGCGTCCGCGGCAGAAGCCGTGTAAGGTGAGTCTTCTGGTCGGGCCAAGCATGGTCCGGCCCGTCATCGATCGGGCCGCGAGGTCCGGTTGCCACCTGTCGTCGTCGCGGACTGTTGCCAAAGATGTCGAACGGCACCCCAGACCAGCCGGGGGAGGGGCCAGCTTCCTCTCCGGGACAGACCAGCCGGGCCGTCAGCGGCCGACCGGTCGGGGACGTTCACGTATTGGCCACGCCGGTGCGCGCGCCCACGACCCAGACCGAGGTGTCCGGCCGTCGCATGCAGATACCCATCTGCCATCTGGACGTCTTCGCCGACCGCGTGTTTCGCGGCGTTCCAGCCGTGGTCTGCCCGCTGGACAGCTGGTTGCCCGACGACATGCTGGCCGATATTGCCGGCGAGCATGCCAAGGCCGAAACGGTGTTCATGGTGGGTGCCACCGGCGTCTATCAGGTCCGCTGGTTCTCTCGCGCAAGCGAGGTGCCACTGTCGGCACCCGGCGCCCTGGCCGCCGCCCATACCGTGTTCCATTATCTTGAACCGCAATTGCGCCGGGTTCAGCTGCTGACGCCATCGGGCATGATCATGGGCCAGCGCGAGACCACCTCGGTTCTGGTCGATCTGCCGCTGCGCCCGCCGGTGAAGATGCTGGGGCGGGTCGATCTGGCGCCGGCGCTGGGCGGTATCGTGCCCGAGACGGTGATGATGCTCGACAGCTCGTGCTATGTCGCCGTGCTGGAAAACGAGGATGCTGTGGCCCGGGTGCGGATCGACCGCACTGCCATGGAAGCCCTGGAACGGCCGGTGGTGGTGTTGACCTCGCCGGGCGACCAGAGCGATTTCACCGCCCGGGTGGTGGCCGCGAAATGGGGGCCGGCGGCGCTGGCGGTGCGCTCGTCCGCCCTGTGCACATTGCTGCCCTATTGGCGCCAGCGGCTGGATCGCGAGGATCTGACCGTGCGTGTGGTGGGTCAGCGTGGCGGCGGCGCCTGGGCGAATGCCGGGCGCGAACGCGCCATCGTGGCGGCGCTGGTCCAGCGCTATATGGAAGGCATCATCTATCTCTGACCGCCACGGCACCGGCGGGGCGGGCGGCATGCTTGTCGTCATACATCCGCCGGTCGGCGGCGGCGCACAGATCCGTCAGGGTCTGGCCGTCATCGGGCGCGATGGCATAGCCGGTGCTGATCCGGCGGGGCAGGGGCATCTGGTGGCGATCCCTGGCCAGCGCGATGTTGATCCGCGCCGCCAGCCTGTGGACACGCTGACCCAGAGCCGTGGCGTCGCCGGCCTCTTCGACGAACAGCGCGAATTCATCGCCGCCCATGCGGATCACGGTTTCGCCGGGGCGCACCGAGGCCTTCAGCATGTCGGCGATCCAGCACAGGGCCTGATCGCCCTGTTTGTGGCCGTGGTCGTCATTGACGCGCTTGAAGCCATCGAGGTCGATCAGCACCAGGGCCGTGCCGCTGCGCGGCAGATGGCGGCCGGCCAGCCGGTCGAGCATCCGGCGGTTGCCGATACCGGTCAGCGGGTCGCGGTCTGCCATGTCGGCGAGCGCCCGCTGGACCTTCAGGTTGACCATCAGCAGCATGCCGAAGGTCCAGCTGAGGATGAAGATCAGCGATACGAAGAAGACATAGGCGTGGGCCGGATCGCCCGGTGCGCGAAACTGCCCCCGGGGCGTGGCGAGCGCCACGTCGACGCGGATCAGATAGACAGCGATCATGAGCGCCGTGGCGACGGCGATCATCAGGTGGATGATGC
Organism: Tistrella bauzanensis; assembly: GCF_014636235.1. Taxonomy (NCBI): domain Bacteria; kingdom Pseudomonadati; phylum Pseudomonadota; class Alphaproteobacteria; order Geminicoccales; family Geminicoccaceae; genus Tistrella; species Tistrella bauzanensis. Next base: position 48,964 of record NZ_BMDZ01000005.1, on the reverse strand, counting down.
GCTCGTCACGGCGGGCACGGTGGAGCAGAGAGGCGATCATCGCCGACAGGATCAGGCTGTTCAGCACGTCGTTGAGGACGATCCGAAGCCAGTCCTGGTCGAGATTGGTATGCACCTGAACGGCTGCGACCATCACCGCCACCGGTGTCATCCAGCGCAGCCGGCCGGGCGGGATCAGGCCGCGGAAGCGCAGTGTCCCGTCCAGGATCAGCATCAGGCTGCCGGTGGCGATCGCCATGTTGAGGGGGATGGCGACCGCGCGCCCCAGCCAGGGCATCGAGACCCAGGCAAGGAAGGCGGCGGTGCCGGCGAAGGCGGCCATCATCCACGAGACGAGGCCGGCCATCGGCCGGTTCAGGCGCCAGAGGACGATCGAGACCATCGACGAGATCACGCAGGTCATGATGATCATGAACCCGACGGTTCTGATGTCGATGAGGTCAGGCCAGGAGAGCATTTGGTTGCAGCCGATATCGGGAACCGAAGGCGGATAGTATGCCGGCAATCAGGTTAACAGTCTGTGCCGCCCGCAGCTTCCGCGGTTCAGGGTATAGCCATGCGTCTGACGCATGGCTTCCGTCCGATTCCTGCGTATCGGACATGTGTTGACCGGGTGGCCACCCCTCTCTATCGTCTGCCTCGGGCCGCGATCCCCCAACGGGTCGCCACTCTTCCTGAGGGGAAGGCATATGACGACGAAACCCGCCGCGAAGCCGCTTGATCCGCGCTTCTCGTCTGGCCCCTGCGCCAAGCGCCCGGGCTGGACCCTTGATGCCTTGAGCGATGCAGCGCTCGGCATCTCGCACCGCGCCAAGCTCGGCAAGGCGAAGCTCAAGGAAGCGATCGACCGCACCGCGGCCATTCTTCGCGTCCCCGCCGACTATAAGGTCGGCATCGTGCCCGCATCGGATACCGGCGCCTTCGAGATGGCCATGTGGACCATGCTCGGCGCCCGCGGTGTCGACGTGCTGGCCTGGGAGAGCTTCGGCGACGGCTGGAAGACCGACATCCTGAAGCAGTTGAAGCTGACCGATGTCCGCAGCCTGAACGCGCCATACGGTGCGCTGCCGGTTCTGGGGCAGGTCGATTTCACCCGTGACGTGGTGTTCACCTGGAACGGCACCACCTCGGGCGTGCGCGTGCCGAACGGCGACTGGATCGCCGCCGACCGCGAGGGGCTGACCTTCTGCGATGCGACCTCGGCTGCCTTCGCGATGGATCTGCCCTGGGACAAGCTCGACGTCGTCACCTTCTCGTGGCAGAAGGTTCTGGGCTCGGAAGGCCAGCATGGCATGCTGATCCTGTCGCCCCGCGCCGTCGCCCGGCTTGAGAGCTATAGCCCGGCCTGGCCGCTGCCCAAGATCTTCCGCATGACCAAGGGCGGCAAGCTGATCGACGGCATCTTCAAGGGCGAGACGATCAACACGCCGTCGATGCTGGCGCTGGAAGATTATCTCGACGCCCTGAAATGGGCCGAGCAGATCGGCGGCCTCGACGCCCTGATCGCCCGGACCGAAGGCAATTTCGCAGCACTCGCCGACTGGGTCGCCAAGACCCCGTGGGTCGATTTCCTGGCGGCCGATGCGGCCACCCGCTCGCCGACCTCGATCTGCCTGGCGATCGTCGATCCCTGGTTCCAGGATCTCGATGCCGCAGGGCAGGCCAAGGTGCAGAAGGATCTGACCGGTCTGCTGGACGCCGAAGGTGCGGCGCTGGATATCGGCGCTTATCGCGATGCCCCGGCGGGCTTGCGCATCTGGGGCGGTGCCACGGTCGAGCGCGCGAACATCGAGGCGCTGCTGCCCTGGCTCGATTGGGCATGGGATCAGGTGAAGGCCAAGGCGGCCTGACTGGCGCCATCGCGTTCGGCGCCACCGCGCCCCGACGCCACCACGCCCGACGCCACCACGCCTGACTGATCCACCCTCGTATCCTGTTTGTATTCCATCCGGTTTGAACGACGGTGCGCGTCCGCATGATGGCGGACGCTGCCACCCTCGCCAGAGGTATCCCATGCCCAAGGTTCTGATTTCCGACAAGATGAGCCCCGCCGCCGCCGAGATCTTCTCGTCCCGCGGGATCGAGGTCGACGTGACGCCGGGGATGACCCCCGATGAACTGCGTGCCGTTATCGGCCAGTATGATGGTCTGGCGATCCGCTCGGCCACCAAGGTGACCAAGGACATCCTGGCTGCCGCCACCAATCTGCGCGTCGTCGGCCGCGCCGGCATCGGCGTCGATAATGTCGACATTCCGGCCGCGTCGTCCCATGGCGTGGTGGTGATGAACACCCCCTTCGGCAACTCGATCACCACCGCCGAGCATGCGATTTCGCTGATGCTGTCGATGCTGCGCGAGATCCCGGCCGCCAATGCCTCCACCCATGCCGGCAAGTGGGAAAAGAACCGCTTCATGGGCGTCGAGGTGACCGGCAAGACGCTGGGCGTGATCGGCGTCGGCAATATCGGCGCCATCGTCGCCGACCGGGCCCAGGGCCTGAAGATGAAGGTGATCGGCTTCGATCCGTTCCTGTCGCCGGAACGCGCGCAGGATCTGGGCGTCGAGAAGGTGGAACTGGACGAGCTGTTCCGCCGCGCCGACGTCATCACCCTGCACACGCCGCTGACCGACGGTACCCGCGGCATCATCAATGCCGAGGCGATCGGCAAGATGAAGACCGGCGTTTACATCGTGAACTGCGCCCGTGGCGGTCTGGTGGTCGAGAAGGATCTGAAGGCGGCTCTGGATGCGGGCAAGGTGGCGGGTGCCGCCCTCGACGTGTTCTCGGAAGAGCCGGCCAAGCAGAACCCGCTGTTCGGCGACGAGCGCGTGGTGGCAACCCCGCATCTGGGCGCCAGCACGGTCGAGGCGCAGGAAAACGTGGCGCTTCAGGTTGCCGAGCAGATGGCCGACTATCTGCTGACCGGCGCCATCACCAATGCCATCAACGTGCCGTCGGTGACGGCCGAAGAGGCGCCGCGCCTGAAGCCTTATATGAAGCTGGCCGAACAGCTGGGCAGCTTCTCGGGCCAACTGGTGGAAAGCGGCATCCGCGGCGTGACCATCGAATATTCCGGTCAGGTCGCCACCCTCAACACCCGTCCGATCACCGCCGCCCTGCTGACCGGCCTGCTGCGGCCGCTGCTCGACAGCGTCAACATGGTCAATGCCCCGATCGTCGCCAAGGAGCGCAACATCTCGGTCACCGAGGTGCGCAGCGACAAGGCGACCGACTTCCAGACCCAGATCAAGCTGACCATTTCGGACGAGCGCGGTGGTCGCAGCGTCGCCGGTACCCTGATCGCCGGCTCAAAGCCGCGTCTGGTGTCGATCGAGGATGTGGCGATCGAGGCGGAACTGGCCCCGAACATGCTGTTCGTGGTCAACGACGACAAGCCGGGTTTCATCGGTGCCGTCGGTCGCGCACTGGGCGAGGCCGGCATCAACATCGCCAGCTTCCATCTGGGCCGGCAGTCGCCGGGCGCCCGCGCGATCTGCCTGATCGAGGTCGATCAGCCGCTGCGTGAGGCGGTGCTGAAGCAGGTGCAGGGCCTGCCCAATGTGGTGACCGCGCTGTCGCTGACCTTCTGATCCCGGCCAGTCATTCGGGTTCGGATCATGCTGAAACCGGTCGTACCCGCGGGTGCGGCCGGTTTCATGCGTTTCGCGGTTGAGTGCCGGGACGCGGGGGGCTAAACTCCGCCTCCGGTCGCCGGCACCGCTCAATCGGGTGCCGTTGCGGCTGTCGTCTGTCTTCAAGCCGGCCGCGCATCAGCGCGGTCCGGGTGTTTTCCATGGGTAGAGACCGGGCCTGTCCTGATGATCGACGACCGCCAGCGCGCGCTTCTGCCCAACGGGCTGCAGGATCTTCTGCCGCCCGAGGCCGCCTTCGAGGCGCAGACGATCGAGCGGCTGATGGCGCATTTCGCGGCGGAAGGCTATGCCCGCGTGAAGCCGCCGCTTGTCGAATTCGAAGAAAGCCTGCTGACCGGCCCCGGCCGGCTGCTCGCCGCCCAGATCTTCCGGGTGATGGACCCGGTGTCGCAGCGGATGATGGGCGTGCGCGCCGACATGACGCCGCAGCTGGCCCGTATCGCCGGCACCCGCCTGTCACATGCCCGCCGGCCGCTGCGCCTGTCTTATGCCGGCCAGGTGCTGCGGGTGCGCGGCGGCATGCTGCGGCCCGAACGCCAGTTCGCCCAGGTTGGTATCGAGCTGATCGGCGCGCCGGAACCCACCGCCGATGCCGAGGTGGTGCGGCTGGCCGCCGAAGCCCTGACCGGCATCGGTGTGCGCGGGTTGACCATCGACCTGAACCTGCCGACCATGGTCGACGTCGTGGCCGAGGCCTTCGGGCTGCCGGCCGACCAGACCGGCCGGCTGCGCGAGGCGCTGGACCGCAAGGATCCGACCGCGGTCGCCGAACTGGCCGGTGCCGCGGCACCGCTCTTTGCCGGGCTGCTGGATGCGGCCGGTCTGGCGGATGCGGCCCTGGCCAAACTGGATGCGCTGGCGCTTCCGGCCGAGGCGCGCCGCCTGGTCGCGATGGTGGCCGATGTGGTCAAGGTCATCGATCTGGCCGATCTGGATGCCCAGGTGACGATCGATCCGGTCGAACATCGCGGGCTCGACTATCAGACCGGTGTCAGCTTCTCGCTGTTCGCGGCCGGTGTCCGTGGCGAACTCGGCAGTGGCGGGCGCTATGTCGCGGGCGCCGATGCCGGCAATGCGGGTGAACCGGCAACCGGCTTCAGCCTGTATATGGACAGTGTGCTGAGGGCGCTGGACGCGCCCGTGCGGCCACGCCATGTCTACCTTCCCTTCGGCAGCGGCCCGGTCATCGGCCGGCAGTTCCGGGCCGAGGGATGGATCACCGTTCAGGGCCTCGCCCCTGAAACCGACCCTGTCGCGGAGGCGCGCGCCCAGGGCTGTTCCCATATCCTGCGGGTGGCTGATGCCGTCCCGCTCGACGCCATCGATTTCCGGGGGGCGTAAGCTCATGAGCAACGTGGTCGTTGTCGGCTCCCAGTGGGGCGACGAGGGCAAGGGCAAGATCGTCGACTGGCTGTCGCACCGTGCCGATGTGGTGGTGCGCTTTCAGGGCGGTCACAACGCCGGTCACACGCTGGTTATCGACGGCAAGACCTATAAGCTGAGCCTGCTGCCGTCGGGCGTGGTGCGGGGCAAGCTGTCGCTGATCGGCAACGGCGTGGTCGTCGACCCCTGGGCGCTGCTGGACGAGATCGAGCGGATCGGCAAGCTGGGGGTTGCCGTCACCCCCGACGTGCTGCGGATCGCCGAGAATGTCTGCCTGATCCTGCCATTGCATGGCGTGATCGACCGTGCGCGCGAGGATGCGCGCGGTGGCAACAAGATCGGCACCACCGGTCGCGGCATCGGGCCGGCCTATGAGGACAAGGTCGCCCGGCGGGCGATCCGCCTGTGCGACCTGACCGATCGCGACCTTCTGGTCGCCAAGATCGACGATCTGCTGGTGCATCACAATGCGCTGCTGACCGGGCTTGGCGCCGAGGAGCGGTTCACCCGCGACGAGGTGCTGGCGAAGCTCGACGAGATCGCGCCCAAGCTGCTGCCCTATATGGACCCGGTTTGGCGGACGCTGCACGAGGCGCGCCGCGCCCGCAAGCGGATCCTGTTCGAAGGCGCGCAGGGTGCGATGCTCGACATCGACCATGGCACCTATCCCTTCGTGACCTCGTCGAACACGGTTGCGGCGCAGGCCGCCACCGGCACCGGCTTTGCGGTCGGTCAGATCGGCTATGTGCTGGGGATCACCAAGGCTTACACCACCCGCGTCGGTTCTGGGCCGTTCCCGAGCGAGCTGCACGACGAGATCGGCAAGCTGCTGGGTGAACGCGGCCACGAATTCGGCACCGTCACCGGCCGTCCGCGCCGCTGTGGCTGGTTCGATGCGGTCGCCGTGCGCCAGGCGATCAAGACCGGCGGTATCGACGGCATCGCGCTGACCAAGCTCGACGTGCTCGACGGCCTGGCCAAGATCAAGGTCTGCACCGGTTATCGCCACAAGGGCGCGATCATCGACTATCTGCCGTCGAGCCCGCGTGCCCAGGCCGAGATCGAGCCGGTCTATGAGACGATCGAGGGCTGGAGCGAGAGCACCCAGGGCGCGCGGTCCTGGGCCGATCTGCCGGCCACGGCGATCAAGTATATCCGCCGGATCGAAGAACTGATCGAGGCGCCGGTGGCGATGCTGTCGACCAGCCCCGAGCGCGAGGACACCATCCTGGTCCACGATCCGTTCATCGATTGACCAGCCGCCGACAGATGTCGGTGGAACCGGACCACGACCGAAAACCGCCGGCGGGCCATCCGCCGGCGGTTTTCGCATGCCGGTGGCCGCGTCCTGCATCATGCGGTGCTGCCGATTGATGCAGCATGGGCCGGAACCGGCTATACAAGTGTGGGGTAGAGACATGGTCCGGCGACCGGCCGGATCGGTGCTGCGGACGGGGGACGCATCGGCATGGCCGAAGCGACACAGGGCGAGGCGACGATCGTCGGCGGGCGGTACCGGGTGATGCCCGAGATCCGGCTGGAGGAGTTCGACCGGACGCATATCGAGGCCTTCGCGGTCGAGGACATGCGCGACCGCACGCGTTCGCTGATCGGACTGGTTGCCCGTCGTGGCCGGCCGGTGCGCGACGAATGGATGTCGGCGATCCGGCGGATCGACCAGCCGGGCCTGTTGCGGACCATCGATGGCGGGGTGGTCGATCCGGGCGACGGGCAGGGCAAGCGCTATGCGGTGATCATGGAACGCCCTCAGGGCGGCCGTGTGATGGACTGGCTGCGCGCCGAAGGCCAGAGCCTGGACGATCTGGAGATGTCTCGGCTGCTGCTGCGCCCGCTGGCGGCCGCCCTGAAGGCAGTGCATGACGTCCGGACCGCCCATCGGGCGATCGCCCCCGATAACCTGTATTTCGTCGATAGCGCCCGCACCCGGATCGCGCTGGGCGATTGCCTGTGCGGCCCGCCGGGCGAAAGCCAGCCGGTGGCGTTCGAGAGCGTCGAGCGCGCGGCGGCCCATCCCGCCGGCCGCGGCGATGGCGGCCCGCGTGAGGATTTCTTCGCCCTGGGGGCCTTGTTCGCCGCGGCCCTGGCCCGCAAGGTGCCCGGAACGGAAAGCCCCGAGGCCGCCGCCGATCTGATGCTGCGCCGGCTGGAACGCGGGTCATATGTTGCATTGACCGATCGGGCGCGGTTCGGCAGCGATGTCGGCGGCCTGCTGCGCGGCTTGTTGAGCGACAACGCCGAGGAGCGTTGGGGCTTCGAAGAGGTGCGCGCCTGGCTGGACGGCCGGCGCAGCATCGGCGCCATGCATTCGACCCGCCCCCAGGCCGCGCGCGCCTTCACCTTCAAGGGTGTCGATCATTCCAACACCATGAGCCTGGCGACCGCCCTGGCCCAGCACTGGCGCGAGGCCTTGCGGGTGGTGATCGAGGAAAAGCTCGATGGCTGGGTGGCGCGGGCGATCGGTGACGAGCGTCGTGGCAGCATGATCGCCCAGACGATCAGCGCCGGCCGCACCGATGGCGGCGCCGGTGCCGATGCCACCCTGGCACGGGTGCTGGCGGCGCTGGACCCCGAGGGGCCGTTGAGGCTGCGCCATGTGTCGGTGATGAAGGACGGGCTGGGTACGCTGATCGCGGTGTCGTTCCTGGATGATGACCGCGACACCCGGCAGGCCCTGGCCGAGATGCTGGTGGAAGGGCTGCCGATCACGTCACTCGGGCTGGTCGACACCAACGATGCCCAGCGCCGGCGGTTGGCGCAGAGCGAGATGGCCGAATTCATGCGGCTGCGCGGCTTCGTGGCCGAGACGATCATGGGCTTCGGCCTGGAACGGGTGCTGTATGACCTGAACCCGACCCTGCCATGCCTGAGCCCACTGGTCGCCGACGCCTATCCGCAGACCGTGCCGGCATTGCTGATGGCCCTGGACCAGCGGGCGGCCAAGGCGGGGCGGGGCACGGCACCGGTCGACCGCCATATCGCGGCGTTCATCGCCACCAAGCTGGGGATTTCCTATGCCGGTGCGCTGAAGGGCGTGGTGCGCCAGGACAGCGAGGCATCGGAGCGGCTGTCGCAGTTGAACCTGCTGAGCCTGGCCCAGGAAACCCAGCCGCAGGTGCTGGTGCCGGCACTGAGCCGCTGGCTGGTGCAGCGGCTGGGGCCGGTGGTGCAGAGTTATGGCGCGAAGACCACCCGCGCCTGGATGGAGAAGGAGCTGGAACGTGCGGTATCGACCGGCAACCTGAACGCGCTGCGCGCCATCGTCGACAACCCCGACCGGCGGATGGCCGACGACAGCGGGATGGCGGCGGCCCGCACCACCCACGCGCAATTGGGCATGGCAATGCGCCGCTATGACGAAACCCGCGCCGCCCGACGCGCCGAGGCGCAGCATTTCGGCCGTCAGGTGGCGGCGATGGTCGGCTATACGCTGTTGCTGAGCGTGCTGGCCGCGCTGACATTCGGATCGGTCGGATGAGGATGACCATCTTGCGTTCCAGATACGGGCAGGGGCCCGGTGCCGCGACCGGCAGGGGCTGCTTCTGATGGCGAAGAAGGCCGCAGCCAAGCGCCGCGCCAAGGGCCCGGCCAAGTCGAGCGGATCGAGTTCCCGCCTGGTGGTGCTGGTGGTGATGGTGGTTCTGGCGCTGGTCGCCACACCGACCGCACTGGTGCTGGCGATCGGCATGGCGCCGTCCCTGGTGGCCCTGTTCCTGGAAAACCGCCCCGGCGCCTATACCACGAAATGCATCGCCGCCTGCAATCTGGCGGGTGTGCTGCCGGTGTTGCGGGATTTGTGGCTGGGCGGCCACCTGCTGTCTCAGGCCCGGATGCTGGTGGGTGACCCGCTGGTCTGGTTGCAGATGTACGGGGCGGCCGGTGTCGGCTGGTCACTGGTCTGGCTGGCGCCGCTGGTCGCGGGCGTGCTGGCCGATGCGGCTCATGACCGCGCCATCGTCAAGCTGCGGAGCCGGCAGGAAAAACTGCGGGAAGAATGGGGCGACGAGATCGGGTCGTGAGGTCATCGGGCCGTGACGGCAGAGCTGGCGCCGGGGCGTCGTGGATTCTGAGGGATGAATTCGGAGGCTGGGCCGGCGATGCATGCTGCGCTGCAGCGTCGATTCGGCGGATCTGCTGAAAGCTTAGGCAGATCCGCCGATATCTGATCGTCAATGGCGCAGAGCTGGCGTGGGAAGAATGGGTGTACGACCCATTTCACGTTTGGTTTCGCGCTTCACCCAGCGGCTGACCTTTTCAAGCGCCCGCGCCTCGATCTGTCGGACGCGTTCGCGGCTGATGCCGTAAACCTGGCTCAGATCCTCCAGCGTCGCCGGCGCTTCGATCAGGCGCCTGCGGTTGAAGATGTCACGTTCCCGGTCGCCCAGGCTGGCGACGGCGCTGGCGATCAGGCTGCGCGCGCGGCCGCTTTCCTGCTGGTCGGCGAGGATCGTTTCCTGGTCGTCTTCGGGGCTTTCCAGCCAGTCCTGCCATTCGGTATCGGCTTCCTGGCGCACCGGCTCGTTCAACGAGCTGGCGATGCCATCCAGATAGCGTTCCATCGCGACCACGTCGCCCGGCTCGACATCCAGCTTCTCGGCAATGATGGCAACCTGATCGTCGTTCAGGCCGGCCTCGCCGATGATGTCCAGCTCGCTCTTCACCCGGCGCAGGTTGAAGAACAGCCGCTTCTGCGACGCGGTGGTGCCCATGCGGACCACCGACCACGAACGCATGATGTATTCCTGAATGGCGGCCCGGATCCACCAGATGGCATAGGTGGCAAGCCGGAACCCGCGATCGGGATCGAAACGGTGTACCGCCTGCATCATGCCGAGATTTCCCTCGGAGATCAGATCCGCCAGCGGCAGACCATAGCCGCGATAACCCATCGCAATCTTCGCCACCAGCCGGAGATGGCTGTTGACCAACTGGTCCGCAGCACGTACATCACCCTGGTCGCGAAAACGACGCGCCAGACGCTGCTCCTCGGACAGTTCCAGAACCGGATAGCGGCGGATCTGTTGCAGATAGGGGCCGAGGCCGGCGTCGAACATGTTTTGACGACCGACGGTGCGGGGCGTGCGTGAAGCCATGGCACATGCCTCCTCTCGACTGACCACGCGGGCGGAAGCCCGCGGGCCGGGTCTGGCCGCGCCGTGGATCGGGCGACCGGTGCGGAGCCTTGTCACCCGCGGGATGCGGGGCTGGTCCGTCTGACCCGTCGCCGGAGTGCGATGCAAGCATCGCGCCAATTCTGGCGGTCGTGACCCGTTAACTTTTTGAACCACATTGGGAACGGTTACACGAAGCAGCCGCTCCATTCCTACGCTGGACGTACACGTCCCAGTGCGGACGCGACGCCCGGCTTGATACCGGACATACGAGATGGCCTCTCCGACACCGGTCAGAGGACCGACAGAAGACAGAGGCAGCCCGGTCTTCCGGCCAGAGATGCACCACGCACCGCCCGGCTGGGCGCCATGCGCGGCCTGGGCCGCCGAAAGCTAGAACTCCGTGATCTGTCTCTGTTAAAAAGCCAACTGATCAAACCAAACCTGGTTCCCACCCGGTTGTGGTCACCGCGTGTCCATATCGGGGCGGCGGGTGGCCGCGACCATACCGGACATGTCCGCCCCGGCCCGACGCCCGACGCCCTTCGTGAAAACTCTAGTCGGTGACGGCGTTAACGTCCATCACTTTAGAAGAAGTCTAAACTCTCAAGATGCTGCCGCATATCGGCTGGCAATTGGCTTTCGAATCGCAAATTGCGACCCGTGATGGGATGCACGAAGCCCAGGCGGCGCGCGTGCAGTGCCTGCCGGGGAAAGCGGCACAATGCCTGGATCCGCGGATCCTCCATCCGCTGCAGCCGGGCGGGGCTGCGGCCATAGACCGGGTCGCCGACCAGCGGATGGCCGATATGGGTCAGATGGACCCGGATCTGATGAGTGCGTCCGGTTTCAAGGCGGCAATCCAGAACCGAGGCGAAGGGCTCTTCGCCCAGCTCCGCCAGACCCACGGTGTTGGCGATGCGATAATGGGTGACAGCGGGCTTGCCGCCGCGGGTCACCACGCTCATCCGCTGGCGTTCCACCGGATGGCGGCCGATATTGCCCTCGATCCGGCCCGGATCGACCCCGGGCACACCCCAGACCACGGCGGTATAGGCGCGGCGAATGGTGTGCTCGGCGAATTGACGGGCCAGCGCCAGATGGGCCGCATCGGTCTTGGCGAACACGATCAGCCCGCTGGTGTCCTTGTCGATGCGGTGAACCACACCCGGCCGGGTGGGGGCGCCGATCGACGACAGCCGCCCCTGGCCATGGGCCAGCAGGCCCGAGACCAGCGTGCCCCGGTCATGGCCGGCGCCGGGATGGACCACCAGTCCGGCAGGCTTGTCGACCACGATCAGCCACTCATCCTCGAACACGATGTCCAGCGCCATCGGCTCGGGTTCGAGCGTTCCGTCTTCGGGCGGCGGAACCGTCACGGTCAACGACTGGCCGGGCTTTACCCGCCGGGAGGGGTCGGCTATCGTCGCGCCGTCGAGTGTCACCCGTCCGTCGCGGATCAGACCCTGGACGCGTCCGCGCGACAGCGACGGCGCGGCATGGGCCAGCAGCCGGTCGACGCGTTCCTCGACGAAGCCCGCCGGCAGGGTGATATCGACCACGCCACCCAGCACGGCCGCGGATTCCAGTGCCGAAAGCTCGTCATCGTCCAGTGCCGTGTCGTCGTCATCGAAAATGGCGGGCAGGGTGTCGCCATCTTCATCCGCAGCGGCATCATCGGTGCCGGATGCGGACGCGACGGAACCGGCATCGGGCCAGGCATCGGGACCGGGCCGGGCATCGGGATCAAGACCGGTTTCGGCGTCATGGCCGGGCCGGGGCCGGTGTGGCCGGCTGGTGTCGCGTCCGCTCAAAACCGTCAACTCCCTCGGGGATCGGGATCATACACTATGCAGGAACAGTCGCCCGAGTCGATCGAACAGCGCATGACCCGCATTCTGAAGCGGGTGATCATCGGGCTTGGCATCGCCATCGCCATCGTCGGTGTCGGCATAGGTGTGCTGATATACCAGCGCAGCGTGGCAAACAAGGACGATAAGGCCGGCCTGCCGGTGGCGACCGGCCAGACACAGGCGCCGGCGGCACCCGCCGCACAGGCCGGGGCCACCCCCACAGTGCCGGCGCCATCCGATGTGACGCCTGTCATGCCGGGGCGGATCGTCGGCGATTTCGGCGCGGCGCGCCCACCCATGGCACCTGCGACGGCGCCGCGGGGGGCCGAAGGGCCGGCCTTGCTGCCCGGCGAGCGTGTGGTGACGCTGGCCGCCGCCGGCGAGGACGTGATGATGGTGGCGGAAGGTGAGGGCGGTGCCCAGGTTCTGGTGGTGATCGACCGGAGCAGCGGCCTGCTGATCCGACGGGTGCCACTGAACGCCGCCGCTGCCGGCCGATGACCGGGGGCGGTGCTGTGGCGCGATGGCCGGTCCGGATCGAGGCGGCCGCGATGCGTGCCGTCGTCGATACGGTGGAGGCGGCCTATCCGGGCGAGGGCTGCGGATTGCTGCTGGGCCGGATCGTCGATGGGGCGGCCGTGATTGAACGCACGGCGGCCTCGGTCAATCTGGCGCCGGACCCGCTGCGCGCGTTCGAGATCGACCCCGGCCTGCGCCTGCGGTTGCAGCGCGAGGCCCGCGCGGGCGGCCTTGCCGTGATCGGGCTCTATCACGGGCACCCGGACATGGCGGCCAGCCCGTCGGCCGCCGACCTTGCCGGTGCCTGGGAGGCCGGGCTGGTGTGGATGATCCTGCGGGTCGAGGATGGCCAGATGATCGAGGCCCGATGCTGGCAACTGGCGGCAGATGGCAGTTGCTTCGTCGAGCGGCCATGGGGTGTGGCGCGCGGCCGGGCCGTGGCCTATGGTCCGCCCCGCGCGGTCGAGCCGGGATGACCGCGGATATCGTGGGCCGCAACAGAATTGGCCCTGTGATGTACAGGCATGCGACAACAAGCAGAACGATCAGATCCTTCAGATAATTCAGATAATAAAGAGAGCGTGTGTGGACGAGGATCGCGACGACGAGGCGGAAGACCGGGAAGACGAGACCGGCTCCGATGACGATGATGGCGGCCCGGCGGGCTTGCGCGCGGGCAACGAGATCGAGGTGGAGATCACGGCGCTGGGCAGTCATGGTGACGGTATCGGCGAGCATGACGGCCGGCCGGTCTTCGTCAGCCATGCCCTGCCGGGCGACCGGGTTCTGGCCGCGGTGGACGCGGTGGAGCGCGACCGCATCCGGGCACGCTGGCTGGAACTGATCACCCCCGGCCCGGTGCGCGTCGAGCCGCCATGCCCGTATTTCGGCCCCTGCGGTGGTTGCTCGCTGCAGCATATGGCGCTGCACGCCTATCGGGGCTGGAAGCGCGGCCTGGTGGTCGACATTCTGGCCCGCAACGGCTTTGCCGATACGACGATCGCGCCGATGATCCCCGGTGAGCCGGGAGAGCGCCGCCGTACCGCCTGGAAGCTGCGCGCCACCACCCGCAAGGCCGTGGTCGGCTATGCCGAGGCCGGCAGCCGCCATGTCGTCGATGTCGAGCACTGCATGCTGCTGGTGCCGGAACTGGATGCGCTGATCGGCAAGCTGCGCCGGTTCATGACCACGGCCGGCGAGGGCGAGGCGCCGATGGCGGCTGGTGATGCCGACCGTTATCCGACACCGGCCGATTTCCGCGATGCCCATGCCGAGGCCACCGATGGCGGCGTCGATCTTGTGGTGACGCTGGCCCGGGCGCCGGACGGCGCCGGATTGCAGGCACTGGCGGCCTTTGCCGAAGCCGCCGATCTGGCGCGCATCTCGTGGCGGCCCGAGCCGGAGGCCGCGCCGGAACCGGTGTCGAGCCGCGGCGGCAAGGGCCGGGGCGGTGCGCGACGCGGCCCCGTCCGCGGCGGCCCGCGTGCCGGCAGCAATCCGATGATCATGGCCGAACCACAGGTGGTGGTACGCCGGCGCCCGGCCTTCGTGCACCGTGGCGGCGTGCAGGTGGAGCCGCCGCCTGCCGGCTTTGCCCAGGCGACCCATGCGGGCGAAGAGGCTCTGATCGGCTTCGTGATGGGCGTTTTCGGCAGTCTGGCTGAAAGCGGCGGCACGATCGGCGATTTCTATGCCGGATCCGGCACCTTCGCCCTGGCGCTGGCCCATCGTGGCGCCAAGGTGATCGCGGCCGAGGTGGAAGGGCCGGCCCTGGATGCCCTGACGCGTGCCGCGGCCGGTGCGGGCTTGTCCGACCGGGTGACGATCGAGCCGCGCGACCTGATGCGCTGGGCACCGTCGGCTCGCGAGCTCGGCGTTCTGGACGGGGCGGTGTTCGATCCGCCGCGTGCCGGCGCGCGCGCGCTGGTCGAGGAACTGGCGCGATCGGGCGTGCCGCTGATCGCGGCGATTTCCTGCAACCCGGTCACCTTTGTCCGCGACGCCAGAATTCTGGCGGTGGCGGGCTATCGGCTGGTGCGGGTGATGCCGGTCGATCAGTTCCTGTGGTCGCGGCATGTGGAACTGGCGGCAGAATTCCGGCTTGACCCTGCGGCCGCATCGGCCCGCATCCAGACCGGACGCGACCGGGTGCGCGACGATCCGCATGCCCCGCCGCGCGGGCGCAGGCCTGGGGCTGCATCCGGCAACCGTCCGGCAGGACCGGCCAGCGGACCTGCGGGTAAAGCAAGAGGAACGCGATGAATTTCCACAGCGATCACGTCGTCGGCGCCCACCCCAGGATCATGGAGGCGGTGGTTGCCGCCAATCGCGGGGCGGTGCCGTCTTATGGCAATGATCCGGTGTCGGCGGCGCTGGTCGAAGACCTGTCGGTGCTGTTCGGCCGGGAGGTTCATGTCTTCATGACACCCACCGGCACGGCGGCCAACGCCCTGTCGCTGGCCGGGCTCACCCCGCGCTGGGGCAGCATCTATGCCCATACTGAGGCGCATGTCGAACTGGATGAATGCGCGGCGCCCGAATTCTATACCGGCGGCGCCAAGCTGGCGCTGGTGCCGGGCGACCATGGCCGGATGGATCTGGATCTGCTGGAAGCCCGGCTTCAGGCGGCACCCCGCGGCTTCGTTCACGCGGCACAGCCGGCGGTGATCACGCTGACCCAGGCGACCGAGGCCGGCACGGTCTACAGCCCCGATCAGGTGCGGCGCGCCGGCGCCATCGCCGCCGCGCAGGGCATGCGGCTGCATATGGATGGCGCGCGGTTCGCCAATGCCTGCGTGCATCTGGGCGTGGCGCCGGCCGAGATCACCTGGGATGCGGGGGTGGACATCCTCAGCTTCGGATCGGCCAAGAACGGCACCATGGGGGCCGAGGCGGTGGTGGTGTTCGATCCGCAACTGGCCGAGGCGATGGCCTATCTGCGCAAGCGCGCCGGGTTGCTGATTCCCAAGATGCGGTTCCTGGCGGCCCAGTTCCGCGCCTATCTGGAGGGCGATCTGTGGCTGGCGTTGGCGGGGCATGCCAATGCCATGGCCACCCGGCTGGCCCATGGGCTGCAATCGCTGCCGGGGGTGAGCCTGGCCCATCCGGTCGAGGCGAACGAGCTGTTCGTCGATCTGCCCGAGGCGGCGGTTGTCTCGCTTGAGGCGGCCGGTGCCGGTTTCTATCGCTGGGCCGACCCGGAACCCGGCATGGTGCGGGTCCGGCTGGTGACATCCTGGGCGACCGATCCGGCCGAGGTCGACCGTTTCCTCGACCATGCCTCGATTGCCGCGGCTGCGGCCAGACATGGAGAGGGCCGGCGCTGAGGTCGGGGATGTCCTGTTTTCAGGGGCTTGGTGGCCAGCTTTCAAGCCCCTGAAATCTTCGTCATCCGATCTTCATTTTTTCGCTTGCGCAGCCGGTCGGGCTCTTGTAGATATCCGCCCACACCGATGACGCCCCCATCGTCTAGCGGTCCAGGACGCCGCCCTCTCACGGCGGAAACAGGGGTTCGATTCCCCTTGGGGGTACCAATCCTCAGGTGTCATCAGCGAAACGCCGCGCGGATCTTACGATCCAGCGCGGCGTTTCGCGTTTAGACCTGTGGCTGGTCTTATCGTCATCTTGAACGGGACTGCCGGTTGCGGGCGAGGATCGTAAAGCAACGGGATTCGGGAACGGATCGTGGTCCTTGGCCTTGTCTGCATCGGAGCCCGGTCCTATCGTGCGCACTCTGGCCCGCAATTGAAGACGCATGAGGAGACAGCGCGGTGAGCGACAATCTCTACGCCCGCATCCGGGCACGGTTTCCGGCCGAACTTGCCCGGCCGATGCTGTACCGTCCCGATGGCAGCATGCTGACCTATGGCGATGTCGACCGGATTTCCGGTCAGGTGGCCGGGCTGCTGGATGCGTTGGGTGTGGGCGTGGGCGACCGCGTGGCGGTTCAGGTCGACAAGTCGCCGATGGCGCTGATGCTGTATCTGGGCTGCCTGCGGCGGGGCGCGGTCTATCTGCCGCTCAACACCGCCTATAAGCCGGCCGAGCTGGACTACTTCATCGACAATGCCGAACCGCGGCTGGTGGTGTGCCGGCCTGAGGCCGAGGCGGCGGTGCGCGCGATCATCGGTCAGCGCGATATCGCGGTCGGCACGCTGGATGGCAGCGGCGATGGTGCCTTTGCCGACCGGGTGCGCGCGCAGCCGGGCGGGTTTGCACCGGCGGCGCGCACGGGCGACGATCTGGCGGCGATCCTGTATTCGTCGGGCACCACCGGCCGGCCGAAGGGCGTGATGCTGTCGGGCGACAATCTGTGGAGCAACGCCGAAACCCTGGTCGAGGCCTGGGGCTTCACCGACGGCGACGTGCTGCTGCACATGCTGCCGATCTTCCATACCCATGGCCTGTTTGTGGCCACGCATTGCGTGCTGCTGGCGGGGGCGGCCATGCTGTTCGAACCGAAATTCGATGCGGCACGGGCGCTGGCGCTGATGCCGCGCGCCAGCGTGATGATGGGGGTGCCGACCTTCTATGTCCGCCTGCTGGCCGAGACCGGGCTGACGCGGGAGGCGACCCGCCATATGCGGCTGTTCGTCTCGGGCTCCGCACCGCTGCTGCCCGAGACGTTCCAGCGCTTCGAGGCCGTCACCGACCATCGGATCCTTGAACGCTATGGCATGACAGAGACCAATATGAACACCTCGAATCCGCTGGATGGCGAACGCCGGCTGGGCACGGTGGGCCGGCCGCTGCCGGGGGTGGATCTGCGCATCACCGGCGAGGATGGCCAGCCGGTGCCGGCCGGTGCCGCCGGCATGATCGAGCTGCGCGGCCCCAACGTGTTCAAGGGCTATTGGCGGATGCCCGACAAAACCGCCGAGGATTTCACCGCCGACGGCTTTTTCCAGAGCGGCGATATCGGCCAGATCGACGGCGATGGCTATGTCTCAATCGTCGGCCGGGCCAAGGATCTGGTGATTTCGGGCGGGTTCAACGTCTATCCGAAGGAAGTCGAACTGGTCATCGACAGCATCCCGGGCGTGGCCGAAACTGCGGTGATCGGTGTGCCCCATGCCGATTTCGGCGAGGCGGTGGTGGCGATCGTGGTCCGCGAGCCGGGCGCCGATACGCCCGACGAGGCGGCGGTGCTGGCGGCAACGCGTGAGACGCTGGCGAATTTCAAGCAGCCGAAGCGGGTGCTGTTTGCGGCCGATCTGCCCCGCAATGCGATGGGCAAGGTGCAGAAGAACCTGCTGCGCGATGCCCATCGCGATCTGTTCAAGGCCTGAGCCACGCGCTGAACAGCTTGCAACGCGGGTCGAAGCGGCGCATCAACCCGTTATGAACGGCCATCCGTGGTCCAGCCACATGTCAGCCAGAAAGGCACCGACGCCATGCGCATCGACGTGATTTCCGACACCGTCTGCCCCTGGTGCTTCATCGGCAAGCGCCGGCTGGAGGCGGCCCTTGAGATGTTCGCCGACCGCCCCGACGCGGTGCCGGTGGATGTGCGCTGGCACCCGTTCCAGTTGAACCCGGCGATGCCGCGCGAAGGCGCCGATCGTGCCGGCTATCTGGCCGCCAAATTCGGCGGACCGGAGCGGGCGGCGCAGATCTATGGCCGCATCCGCGCGGCCGGTGCCGACGTGGGCCTGGACCTGGACCCCGAACGCGCCAAGGTGATGCCCAACACGCTGGACAGCCACCGCCTGCTGCACCGCATGCAGATGCGCGACGAGACCCTGGCCGATGGCGCGGGGCGCGGCGACCGCACCGCCGAGGCATTGTTCCGCGCCTTTTTCGGTCAGGGCCGCAATATCGGCGACCCGGCGGTTCTGGCCGAAATCGCCCGGGCGGTCGATCCGGCCGATAGCGGTGCCGCCGCCTATCTCGCCACCGATGACGACCGCGACATGCTGGCGGCGGCCGATGCCCATGCACGCGAGATCGGCATCGATGGCGTGCCCTGCTTCATCATCGATGGCCGCTGGGCGGTGATGGGGGCACAGGCGCCGGAGCAGATGCTGGCGGCCCTGGTGCGGGCGGCAACGAACACCACGGCCGGTGGCGTCGACGACAGTGGCGATGATGCCATGTCGGAAGACGGCCAGAACTGCTGACACCGGACCCCGCGCACGCCATGACCACCGATCAGACCGGCCGCGACCGGCGGACCGCCGGCCTGCGGCTGAAGGCGCCCCTGCTGCTGCTGTTGTTCGGCACGGTGATGGGCAGCGCCTATGCCCTGGCCCGTTTCACCACAGAGGCCGGCGTGCCGCCGCTGTCCTTCGTGTTCTGGCAATGCTTCGGCGGCTTCGTCGGCGTATCGCTGACGGTCGTTCTGGCGCGCCGGCCGGTGGTTCTGGGGCGCCGGGCGCTGGGCTTCTATCTGGGCAACGGGCTGCTGGGGCTGACCTTGCCCTATATCGCATCGATGCTGGCGGTGCCGCATATCGGCGCCGGCCTGCCGGCCGTGCTGATGGCCTTGTCGGCGGTGTTCACCTATCTGTTTGCCGTGCTGCTGGGCATGGAGCGGTTCCGCGCGCTGCGTGCGGCAGGGCTGGTGGCGGGGGTGGCCGGGGCCGCGCTGATCGTGATCGGCGGTCGCGGCATCGATGTGGGACCGGGCGGCGCCACCGGCGTCGGTCTGGTGTTGTGGACGCTTGTCGCGACCCTGGCGCCGATGTGCACCGCCGGCGGCAACATCTTTCGCGCCCGATTCTGGCCGGCGGGCATCGATGCCGCGGTGATGTCGGCGGGCATGCTGTTCATGGCATCGGTGACGCTGCTGCCGCTGGTTCTGATCGACGGCCTGGCCATCCCCGGCATCGGCGTGGCGGCGGGGTTGCCGGGCTGGATCCTGATCGGTCAGGGCGCGCTGACCGCCATCGCCTATCTCGCCTTCTTCGAGTTGCAACGGATCGCCGGGGTGATCTATTTCGCCCAGGTCGGCTTCATCATGACCGGCACCGGACTGGTCTGGGGCGTGCTGGTGTTCGGCGAACGCTATGGCAGCGTGGTCTGGCTGGGCGTGGGCCTGCTGGCGGCGGGCCTGCTGTTCTATAATCTGGGCCTGCGGCGGATTGCGGCCAAAGGGCACTGATCCGCGGGCCTCAGCCGAGCCGGGGCCTCAGCCGAGCAGGATTTTCAGCCGAGCAGAGTGAGGGCCAGCGACACGGTCGCCACGGAACCGATGGTCGACAGCAGGATGGCGGCCGAGATCCGGCTGGTATCCATCCGGTACTGATCGGCCAGCACGAACACCGACACCGCGATCGGCAGCGATGCCTCCAGCACCAGAACCTTGATCAGCAGCGGATCCAGCCCCAGCAGCGGCCCGGCCAGCAGCAGCACCAGCATCGGATGGACCACGATCTTGAGCAGCGCCAGCGCGCCGACCTCGCCGATGCCCCGGCTGAGCGAGCAGCCGGCAAGATTGGCGCCCAGCGCGAACAGCGCGCAAGGCGCCGCCGCAAGCCCGACCAGCGCGCCATAGGCGGCAACCGGCTTGGGCAGCTCCAGGCCCGATGCGCCGAACAGGGCGCCGGCGATGATGGTCAGGATCAGCGGGTTGAACAGCAGGCCGCGACCGATCTTGACCAGGGCACGCTTCAGGCCGCCACCGGCTGCCCGTTCGCCTTCAATCAGCAGGACGCTCAACCCCATCATCAGCACGTGATCGAGCACGATGATGGTCATAGCTGGCGCCGCCGCATCGGGGCCGAAGGCGAAGATCACCAGCGGCAGGCCCATATAGCCGACATTCGAAAAGGTGGCGGCCAATCCGCGGATACCGGCCACGGCGCCGCCGCCGCCGAACAGCGCCCGGCCGCCCAGGCTGGACAGGGCATAGACGATCAGCCCCGCGCCGTAATAGGCGGCGATCAGTTTCGGATCGAGCAACTGGCCGAGCGGTACATCCGCCACCTTCACGAACAGCAGCGGCGGCAGCGCCACCCAATAGGTGAACCGGTTGAGCCCGGCCAGCCCCGCCGCATCGATGAACCGCCGGTGGCCGACGAACCAGCCAGTCAGGATCACCGCGAAGAACGGCAGGCAAACGTCGATCAGGATCTGCATGCGGATGGGCTCTGCCGGCGGAGGAGATGGAACGGGGGCGATCCTGACCGCCCGCGAGCGGCTTGGCAAGCCCACCCGCGCACTGCGCGCGCCCTGTGGCCAAGCACTCGCGGTGCAAGCGACTTGACAGGCCGGGTCTTGAGACCGGATAGTTGATCCAGGTTGAATGGTCCTGGCGCCGGATCGATCGGGCCGTTCCGCGATGGGGGATTGCGGGCCGGTTTGCGCTTCCGGCACCTCTGGTGGTCCGTCTTCTGTACCGAGACGCGGGTTCGCGCATGGACCGCTATCGGCCTTCCGTTCACGAGCACCTTTAATGGGCGGGCTTTGGCCCGCCCGTTTTTTTTGTCGGGGCAGGGGTCGGCTTCGGCCCACCGGGCTTTTTTTGGCGTGCCTGCCGGCATCGGGGGGCGGGCATGCGTGCGCCGCGTCTCGCATGAGGCCGGCGCCTGCGATATAGTGCGCGCCGCCGGTGGTGCGCCGCCGGCATCTCCAACTCTTGCAGGAGCGGCCCATCCTATGAGCGGCAAGCCCACCGTATTCATCGACGGCGAGGCCGGCACCACCGGCCTGCAGATCCGCGCGCGGCTTGAGGGGCGTGACGATCTCACGCTGGTCTCGATCGCCCCGGACCGTCGCAAGGATCCGGAGGAACGGCGACGGCTGCTGAACGAGGTGGATGTGGCGGTGCTGTGCCTGCCCGATGCCGCCGCGATCGAAAGCGTGTCGCTGATCCGCAATCCGGCCGTGAAGGTGCTGGATGCATCCACCGCCCACCGCACCGCACCGGACTGGGTCTATGGTTTTCCGGAATTGCTGCCGGCGCAGCGCGCTGCGGTCGCGGCCGCCAGCCGCGTCTCGAACCCCGGCTGCTACCCGACCGGCTTCACGGCCCTGGTGCGGCCGCTGGTCGATGCGGGCCTGATCGCCGCCGATGCGGCCCTGACGGTGAACGCGGTCTCGGGCTTCTCGGGCGGTGGCCGGCAGATGGTCGAGGATTATGAGGCGGCGTCCCCCGCTGGCCGCGAGGCCGCCTATCCCTATGGCGATTATGCCCTGACCCTGGAACACAAGCACCTGCCCGAAATGGCGGTCTATGGCGGGCTGGACCAGTCGCCGCTGTTCGTTCCGGCGGTCGGCCATTTCAAGTGCGGCATGCTGGTGCATGTGCCGCTGACCGCATCGCTGCTGAAGCCCGGCACGACCGCGGCCGATGTTCACGCGGTGCTGGCCGCGCGTTATGCGGGCGAGGGCTTTGTCGGTGTCGCACCGCAGGATGGTGGCGACCTGTTGCGTGACGGCAAGTTCCTCGACCCCCGCGCCCTGAACGGCACCAACCGGATCGAGCTGTTCGTGTTTGGCCACAAGAGCCGTGGTCAGATCCTTCTGGCGGCACGGCTCGACAACCTGGGCAAGGGGGCCTCGGGCGCCGCGGTGCAGAACCTCAACCTGATGCTGGGCCTGCCCGAGATGGCGGGTCTGGAGGCGCCGTTGCCGTTGACCGATACGATCATGACCTGAGATGCAGATCCCGATCAGGTGGGCCGCCTGATCGGGATTTTCTTTGACGGACACAAGCCCGACCGCCCAGCCGCCAGGATCGCGATGGCGGGGGTGCTATGACCGGTGATCCCGCTTATTTGAGTGACATGCGGAAACGGCCGAGCGAGATGGCGAACAACACCGATCCGATCGCCACCAGCGACAGGAATTGCGGCCAGACCGTGCCAAGCCCGGCACCGCGATAGAGGATCGATTGCGCCAGCATCACGAAATGGGTGTTGGGTGCTGCCAGCATCACAGTCTG
This sequence comes from Tistrella bauzanensis, assembly GCF_014636235.1. Lineage (NCBI taxonomy): Bacteria > Pseudomonadati > Pseudomonadota > Alphaproteobacteria > Geminicoccales > Geminicoccaceae > Tistrella > Tistrella bauzanensis. The sequence continues at coordinate 26,540 of NZ_BMDZ01000005.1, read as the reverse complement.
AACGATATCGGGCATGCTCTCACGCGGGGTGGTGCCGCCTGACAAGATCTGGAGCGGCAGCAGCACCAGCATCAGCAACAGGCCGAATTGCGGCATTGACCCCGCCATGGTGGCAAGGAAGATGCCGAGCGACGTTGTGGCGAATAGGTGCAGGGCGGCCCCGGCCAGGAACAGGATGAGCGAGCCTTCGATCGGCACCGCCAGCAGCCCCTGGACCACGAAGACCAGGGCAAAAGCCGAGGCCGCGAGAACCACCATCCCCATCGACCAGACCTTGCTGATCATGATTTCCGAGGGCGTCACCGGCATTACCAGCAGATGCTCGATCGTGCCGTGCTCGCGCTCGCGGATCAAGGCGGTGCCGGTCAGCACGATCGACAGCATGGTGACGTTGTCGATGACGCTCATGATGGCGCCGAACCAGCTTTTGTTAAGTTCAGGATTGAACCGTGCCCGCAATGCCAGATCGACCGGCGGTGTCGCATCCTTACGATAGCGCTGAAGAAATTCGGTGATTTCGGCCGACAGGATGGTCTGGATATAGCCGGCGCCATTGAAGGCCTGGGTCATGCGCGTGGCATCGACGTTGAGCTGGATCACCGGCGCCTTGCCAGCCAGAAGGTCGGCCTGGAATTCTGGTGGAATATCAATCGCGAAGGTGTCGGAGCCCGCATCCATCCGACGGTCCATCTCAGGCGGGGTGATCGGGGTGGGTGTGGTGAAGTAGGGGGGATAGAAGGCGCCGGCGAGCCGGGCGGACAGCGGTGAGACATCCTCATCGACGATCGCGATCGCCGCCCGGTTCAGGGTCTCGGGCATGGCGGTCGCCGATGTGTAGATGGCAAGGGTGAAAGCATAGACGATCAGCACCAGAAGCATCGGATCGCGCAGCAGGCCGCGCAACTCCTTGACGCCCAGATGGAAGATGGTGGCGACATGCATGTCCTACCTCGCCTGCTTCTTCAGCAGCAGGACACAGAGCCCTGTCAGCACTGGGATCGCGAGGGCAAGTGGCATGAGGGATGCTTGAAGATCGCCAAAGCCCAGCGCCTTTGAAAAGGTGCCACGGGCAATGGTGATGAAATGGGCGGTGGGATAGACCTGCCCGATCAGCGCGCCGATGCCTTCCAGCGACGATACCGGATCGGTCATGCCTGAAAACTGCACGGCGGGCAGGATGGTCAGCACCGATGTTCCGAAGATCGCCGCGATCTGGCTGCGCATGAAGGTCGAGATCAGAAGCCCGATACCGGTGGCCGCGGTGACATAGAGCAAAGCGCCTACGGCCAGGGTCCAGAAGCTGCCGGTCAGGGGGACACCGAAGATGAAGACCGCAAGCCCGGTCAGCAGCAGGAAGTTGATCATCGCCAACCCGATATAGGGCAACTGCTTGCCGATCAGGAATTCAAACCGGGTGATCGGCGTCACATACATATTGACGATCGAGCCCAGTTCCTTCTCACGCACGACGCTCAACGCCATCAGCATGGCGGGGATCATCATCAGCAGCAACGGGATCACCGCCGGCACCATGGCGACAAGGCTGGCCACGTCGGGGTTGTAGCGGAAACGGGTCTCGATGCTGAACGTGTCGGCCGTGGCCACGCCGTTTGCCCTTGCCCGTGCCGCCAGCCAGTGGGCATGCATGCTCTGGACATAGCCCCGGATGGTCTCGGCGCGCTGAGGCATGGCGCCGTCGAACCAGGCGCCGATCTCCACCGGCCGGCCACGGGCGACGTCACGCCCGAACCCCTCGGGGATCTCGATCGCGAGCGACAGCGTTCCCGCCCGCATCCGCCGGTCCAGATCGGCATGATCCAGGATCGGCGCCCGCTCGACGAAATAGCGTGAACCCGCGATATCCTGGACATAGCTGCGACTGGTGGTGGTCTGGTCGCGATCGAGCACCGCGAAGGTCAGATCCTCGATGTCCAGGTTGATGCCATAACCGATGATGAACATCAGCAGCATGCTGCCGATCAGGGCAAGCGTGGCCCGGATCGGATCCCGGCGCAGTTCAAGGCTTTCACGGCGGGTGTAGCTGAACATGCGGCGCGGATCGAAGACGCGCCGCAGCCGGGATGGCGCCGGCGCGTCGGCGAACCCCTCCGCGCCATCTCCGATCGTCTCGGCGATGGTCGCGTCCGCCGCGTCGTCCGTTGCCGCCCCGGCGCCGGCGTCTTCCAGAACGGCAATGAATGCCTCTTCCAGCGTGGCCGCGTTGCGCTTGCGCCGGATGTCCGCCGGCCGGTCGCTGACCAGTACCCGGCCGGCATGCATCAGCGAGATGCGGTCGCAGCGTTCGGCCTCGTTCATGAAATGGGTCGAGATGAAGATCGTCACCCCGTCCTGCCGCGCCAGATCGACCAGGATCTGCCAGAAGCCGTCCCGCACCACCGGATCGACGCCCGATGTCGGCTCGTCCAGGATCAGGATATCCGGGGCGTGGATCATCGCCACCGCCAGCGACAGTCGCTGGCGTATGCCCAGCGGCAGGGCGCCGGGCAGTGTGTCCATCACCGCATCCAGATCGAAACGGGCCGCCATTTCGCTGACCCGCACCGGAATGCCGTGCGGGTCCAGGCGGAACAGACGGGCGTGCAGTTCCAGATTCTGGCGGACAGTGAGTTCGGAATAGAGCGAAAATGCCTGCGACATATAGCCGACCCTGCGGCGGATCTCGATATCACGCGGGTCGACATCGGCGCCGAACAACCGCGCGCGGCCTTCCGTCGCCGGCAGCAGCCCGGCCAGCATCTTCATGGTCGTGGTCTTGCCGCAGCCATTCGATCCCAGAAAGCCGAAGATCTCACCACGGGGGATGCGGAAACTGACATGGTCGACGGCGGTAAAGTCGCCGAAACGCATCGTCAGCCCCTCGGCCTCGATCGCCATCTCGCTTTGCCCGGCCGCAGTTTGCGGCGGGATGTCGACCGGCCGGTAATCCTGCCGGACGGCCTCGGGCAGCAGCGCGATAAAGGCCGCATCCAGCGTGTCGGCACCGGTCCGTTCCAGCAGTGCCGCGGGTGTGCCTGTTGCCAGCACGCGGCCTCCATCCATCGCCACAAGCCAGTCGAAACGGGCGGCCTCCTCCATATAGGCGGTGGCGACGATCACGCTCATCCCCGGCCGTTCAGAGCGGATGCGGTCGATCAGATCCCAGAACTGACGGCGCGACAGCGGGTCGACGCCGGTGGTCGGCTCGTCCAGGATCAGCAGATCCGGGTCGTGGATCAGGGCGCAGCAAAGCCCCAGCTTCTGCTTCATGCCACCCGACAGCTTGCCGGCCGGCCGGTCGGCGAAGGGCGCGAGGCCGGTGCTCTTCAGCAGCCGGCCGATGCGCCGGTCCCGCTCGGCCCGGTCATGGCCGAACAACCGGCCGAAAAAATCGACATTCTCGAACACGCTGAGCGTGGCATAAAGATTGCTGCCCAGCCCCTGGGGCATATAGGCGATACGCGGGCAGGTTCTGCGCCGATGCCCGACATCGGCGATGTCACCACCCAGCACCTCCACCCGGCCCGACGGCACCGCGCGCGCGCCCGAGGCCAGCGCGAGCAGGCTGGACTTGCCGACACCATCAGGCCCGATCAGGCCGACCATGCATCCCGACGGCACCTCCAGACACACGTCATCCAGAGCCCGCACCCGGCCAAAGGCGAGCGAAACCCGGTCGAGCCGGACGACGATCCGCTCCATGATCACTGCACCAGCGTGCCGTCGAGCGCCTTCGGCCAGGCGGCATCAGGCGTTAGGCGGACATAGGCCATGCCCGGCAGACCGGTCTTTACCTGCCGGATGTACTTTTCAAGCAGGTCCGGTGCGATCCGTGCCCGGACCCGGAACATCAGCTTCTGCCGCTCGATCGCGGTCTCGACCGTTTTCGGGGTGAACTGGGCGACATCGGACACGAACGAGATTTCGGCCGGAATCACATATTGCGGTGCGGCATCCAGCACCAGTCGTACCTCTGTGCCCAATGCCACCTGTCCGACCTCGGATGTCGACAGGAAGAAGGTCATGTAGACGTCGGCCAGATCGACCATGTTGAGCACGTGTCCGCCGGCGGACAGAACCTCGCCCGGCTGCGCGACCCGGAACTGAATCCGGCCGTCGCGCGGCGCCTTCAGTTCGGCATCGGCAATATCCGCGTCGATCCGCTCAAGCGTCGCGGCCGCGGCCTCCACTCCGGCTTCGGCATCGACGACGCCGGAGCGCGCGGCACCGATCGCCGCGTCGGCGGCGGCGGATTGCGCCCGTGCTGCGGCCACCGCCGCCACCATGCCTTGCAGGTTGGCCCGGTCGTCATCAAGAATCTGATCCGAGACGCTGCCGCGTCGCGACAGCATTTCGGTGCGGCCCAGACGCTTGGCCGCTGCATCACGCTCGGCATTGCGTTGGGCGATCAGCGCTTCTGCCGCGGTTTTCTCGGCCTCGCGCTGGGTGACCAGGCTGCGGGCGGTCTCGACACCGATCCGCGCCCTCCGCAACTGGGCATCGGCCTCGCGGCGCTGGGCCATCAACTGGTCGGTGTCCATCAGGGCCACCGGCTGGCCGGCGACGACGAAATCGCCCTCACGCACCATGATATCCCGGATGCGGCCGGCAATGCGGGTCGAGATATCGATCTCCACCGCCTCGATCCGGCCATTGCCGGCGGCGATGCCGTCGGGCAGGCCCTCGGGCTGGAGCTGTGTCCAGGCGTACCAGCCGGCGGCGGCTGCCACCAGCCCGATCGCCACCAGGACGATCCGTGATCGCTTGGGCATGAACCTTCTCGCTTCCTTCGACGTCAGCGTGACAAGAGGACAAGCATATCAGCTTCGGAGCATGATGCATGTTGCGCCATCGGAAATCACTGGCCTCAGCCGGGTGCGACTATATGCCCCATCGCCAGCCTTATGGCCTCGGGGTTTGGGGCCGGGCGCGCCGATCTTCGGCGAACACGAAGACGGCTGTTCCGCCCGGGCGGAACAGCCGTCAGTTCTGTCGCGCCGGAACCGATCGGACGCCCTGATCCGGGACCAGGGACCATAGGGGGCGTGGATCGGTCGCCGACCGGGCAAGCGGCCCTGGACGGGCTGGCTCAGGTGCCGGTATCGGGGGACGACCCCGTCTTCGGGCCGGTTGCCGGTGCACGATCGACACGATGCAGCGTATTGTCCGGCGAATTCCGCGTCAATTCGTATAACGCCGCGATGGTTTTATCGCAGGATATGCGCCTGAACCGTGCAGCCGTGCCTGACCGGCCGGATCGGCTCAGAAACTGGGCGGGGTGCAGGCGGAGACGATCTCGGCCTCGTCGTCGCCGACATTGCGGAAGCGATGGGGCAGGCGGCTGTCGAAGTAATAGCCGTCGCCTGCTTCCAGAACCGAGATTTCTCCACCGACGGTCAACTCGATCCGGCCGCGCACCACGATGCCGCCTTCTTCCGAGTCGTGGCGCAGCATCTGCTTGCCGGTATCGGCACCGGGGGCATAACGCTCATGCAGGATCTGCATCCGCCGGCGACTGAGATTCTCGCCGATCTGAGCATAGGCCACGTCACCACGCGCGATCAGCGTCAGTTCGTTGGCGCGATAGAAGGCGCGCTGCGGCGCCGTCAGGTCCAGCGCGAAGAATTCCGACAATGAGATCGGAATGCCTTCCAGCACCTTTCTCAACGACCCGACCGAGGGGCTGACCTTGTCCTGCTCGATCAGCGAGATCGTGGCGTTGGTGACCCCGGCGCGTTTGGCAAGCTCGCGCTGCGACAGACCATAGATCTGTCGGATGGTCTTGAGCCTGATGCCCAGATCGGTGCTCATCGGGCGGCCTCCGGCTGGCGGATGTTTAAGATAATTGACATTCTGTGCATCTGGCGACGCAATATCAACATGTTGCATACCCTGTGGAAATCACTTTGTCGAGTTTAATTGCCGGTGATAGTCTGCATACAGAACGACGACAAGAGGGGGCGGCCAATGCGGCTGCCCGGTCGCGTTTTGCATAATTGCCGAGTGACAGGGAGCGACGCGGTCATGGCGCGCATCATGGTTCCGAACGATCTGGACGCGCATTGGATGCCGTTCACCGCCAACCGCCAGTTCAAGGCCAATCCGCGCCTGCTGGTCGGGGCGAAGGGCATGTACTACACCAGCCATGACGGCCGCGAGGTGCTCGACGGCTGCGCCGGCCTGTGGTGCGTGAATGCCGGCCATGGCCGCGACCGGATTTCGGAAGCCGTCGCCCGGCAGATCTCCGAGATGGATTATTCCCCGTCGTTCCAGATGGGCCATCCGAAGGCGTTCGAACTGGCGACCCGTCTGGTCGAACTGGCACCCGCCGGCATCGATCACGTGTTCTATTGCAATTCCGGCTCGGAAGCGGTGGACACGGCGCTGAAGATGGCGCTGGCCTATCACCGCATCCGGGGCGATGCCAGCCGCACCCGCCTGATCGGCCGCGAGCGCGGTTATCATGGTGTGGGTTTCGGTGGCATCTCGGTCGGCGGCATCGTATCGAACCGCAAGCATTTCGGCACCATGCTGGGCGGCGTCGACCACCTGCGCCACACCCATGACCTGGATCGCAATGCCTTCTCGTGGGGCCAGCCCGAGCATGGCGCCGAGCTTGCCGATGATCTGGAGCGCCTGGTCGCGCTGCACGACGCATCGACCATCGCCGCCGTGATCGTCGAACCGATCGCCGGCTCGACCGGCGTGCTGATCCCGCCGAAGGGCTATCTGCAGCGCCTGCGCGAGATCTGCGACCGCCACGGCATTCTGCTGATCTTCGACGAGGTCATCTGCGGCTTCGGCCGGACCGGCCGGAACTTCGGCGCCGACAGCTTTGGCGTCACCCCCGACATGATGACCACCGCCAAGGGCATCACCAACGGTGCGGTGCCGATGGGGGCCGTGTTCGCCAAGAAGGAAATCTACGACGCCTTCATGACCGGGCCGGAACATCTGATCGAGTTCTTCCACGGCTATACCTATTCGGGCCATCCGCTGGCCTGTGCCGCGGCGCTCGCCACCCTCGACATCTATGCCGAAGAGAAGCTGTTCGACCGGGCGGCGGCGATGGCGGATTATTTCGGCAAGGCGGCGCATGCGCTGCGCGATCTGCCGAACGTCATCGATATCCGCAATTACGGCATGGTCGCGGCGGTGGAGCTGTCGTCGCGCGCCGGCGAGCCGACCAAGCGGGCCTATGAGGTGTTCGTGCGCGCCTATGAGCAGGGCGTGCTGCTGCGCTATACCGGCGACATCATCGCCATCTCGCCGCCGCTGATCATCAACGAAGGTGAGATCGACCGCCTGTTCGAGGTGCTGTCCGAGGCGATCAAGACCGTGGCATGACCATCAGGCACCGCCCGGCACCCGCCGGGCGGTGACGACCGACGACTGCCGGTGTCACCCGATTCTGCCCGTGATTGCGGCCCGTCCGCATACGAGACACGCCCAAGCCGACACAGTGCGGCGGCCAAAGTGCGGCGGCCAAAGTGCGGCGGTATGAAAATCGGGGACACCGGCGGGCTTTTCCTGGGGAGGAAACCACCATGCGCCTGGGCGTGCCCAAAGAAATCAAGACCGACGAGCACCGTGTGGGCCTGACACCCGCCGCCGTGCGCGAGCTGGCCCGCCATGGTCACAGCGTGCTGGTGGAGCGGGGGGCCGGTATCGGTGCCGGTCTGGACGATGCCGCCTATGAACAGGCCGGCGCCCGGCTGGTGGCCGATGCCGATGCGGTCTTTGCCGGGGCGGAGATGATCGTCAAGGTCAAGGAGCCGCAGCCCGACGAATGCCGGCGCCTGCGGCCCGGCCAGATCCTGTTCACCTATCTTCATCTGGCGCCCGATCCGGAACAGACCCGGCTGCTGCTGGCCAGCGGCGCCACCGCCATCGCCTATGAAACCGTCACCGATGCCGCCGGCCGTCTGCCGCTGCTGGCACCGATGAGCGAGGTCGCCGGGCGGATGTCGGTGCAGGCCGCGGCCCATGCGCTTGAAAAGGCGCAGGGTGGACGCGGCATGCTGCTGGGCGGCGTGCCCGGTGTGCGGCCGGCGCGGGTGGTGGTTCTGGGCGGTGGGGTGGTCGGCACCAATGCCGCCCGGCTGGCCATCGGGCTTGGCGCCGAGGTGGTGGTGATCGACCGGTCGCTGAACCGGTTGAAGGAACTCGACGCGCTGTACGGGCCGGCGATGCGCACGCTCTATGCCACCACCGAGACCATTGAAGAGGCAGTGGTCACGGCAGATGCGGTGATCGGGGCGGTGCTGGTGCCGGGTGCGGCCGCGCCACGGCTGATCGACCGGGCACTGCTTGGCCGGATGCAGCCGGGTGCCGTGCTGGTCGATGTGGCGATCGACCAGGGCGGCTGCTTCGAGACATCGCGTGCCACCACCCATCGCGCGCCGACCTATGAGGTCGACGGCATCGTGCATTACTGCGTCGCCAACATGCCCGGCGGCGTTGCCCGCACATCCACCTTCGCCCTGACCAACGCCACCCTGCCATTCGTGCTGGCGCTGGCCGACAAGGGCGTGGTGCGGGCGCTGGGTGATGATCCGCATCTGTTGAATGGTCTGAACGTCCATGCCGGACAACTGACCATCGAAGCCGTGGCCGAGGTTCAGAACCTGACCGCCGTCACCCCCGCCGACGCGCTGCGGCACGTCGCCTGACGGTGCGGTTCAGGCATCTCCCGCCTGGACCCGGCCACAACGGCCCGACGCCCGCCAGCGAAAGCCGGCGGGCGTCGGTATTTCTGCCCCGGCGAAGCTCAGGTCGGAGAGGCGGGCCGGACCGGGCCACGCGCCAGCCTGAAGGCCGCGATCACGCCGACGAGCCCGATCGGCAGGAAGGCCGCGAACACCCAGAATCCCACACGGGCGGCGGTTTCCGGATCGGGCAGCGCCCCGCCATGACCGCCGCCCAGGCCTGAGAGGTTGGCGGCGATGCCGGCCGCCGCCGCACCCAGGGCATAGCCCAGGATCTGCATGGTTGGCACGGCGGATGAGGCGCTCTCCCGCGCGTCATCGGGCACCGCACCGACGATGCGGCGGACGATGAACGCCCAGCACATGCCGAAGCCCGCGCCCTGCGCCGCTGCAAACGGGATCACCATCCACAGCGACCCATGCGGGATGACGATGGCGAAACCGGCAATGCCGCCCAGGATGACCACCGCGCCGGCACGGATCAGCCAGCGTTCGGCGCGGGGGCCGGCACCCGACAGCAGCACCGACGCGATCGTCCAGGCAACCGCCTCGATCGCGACCAGGAAGCCTGCGGTCAGGGCATCGGTGCCGTGCAGAACCACGAACAGGATCGGGCCATAGACCGTGAACGGCACGGTCCCGGCTGACAGGGTCAGCACCATCATCAGCCCCATGCCCTGGCGATGGCGCAGGTTCAGCGCCGCCGGCGGGAACAGGCCCCGGCCCAGCGGCTGGCGGCCGTCGACGCGAAAGAACACGGCCAGCAACGCCACACCGGCCAGGCCCAGAAGGGCTGCGGTGGTGATGGCGCCCGACACGCCCGCCGCCGCCACCGCCAGCACGGCGATGATCAGCAGCGCCAGCCGGCCGAACGGCACGCGGGCCGCCGGCATGGCATGGGCCTCGCCGCGTTCCGCCGCATCCATGGTGGCAATGCCCACCCGGTTCAGCAGCAGCCCGCCGGCCACGGCCACCACCAGCGCCTGCGCACCGAAGGCCCAGAACGCGCCGCGCCAGAGGCCGGCATCGGCGAACAGCCCGCCGATCATCGGCCCGGCCAGGGCGGATGCGCCCCACAGGCCCGACATGATCGCATAGAGCCTTGGCCACAGCCGGGGCTCGTAGAGTCTGGCCACCGAGACATGCGCCAGCGCCACCAGCGTGCCGCCGCCCACCCCCTGCACCAGCCGGCCGGCCAGCAAGGTGCCCATATCGGGGGCGAGGGCACTGATCACGCAGCCCACCGCGAAGGCTGCCGCGGCCAGGGTCGTCGCCCGGCCCAGCCCGGCCGCCCGCACCGCCAGCCCGGTGCAGGCGCCGGCCACGATCGAGCCCAGTTCGTACAGCGCCAATGCCCAGTTGACCCAGGCGATGCCGCCGATTTCGGCAGTCACCGCCGGCATGACCGTGGTGGTCAGCAGGCTGTCGGCCGCATGCAGCCAGATCCCCAGGCACAGCACCATGAAGGCGCCGAACCGCCCGCCCCGGCGGATTTCCGCCCAATCGCCACCCGTGGTGGTCATGCCGGCCTCCTTTATAGAAAGTGATAGCCTGTTTAATTTGGTTTCGATAATTTAAACAAGATATATTTTGTTAAATGGCTGTGAGCATGGGACCATGGCTCCCGTCACACTGCCCCCGGCTGGTGCCGGGGGAGCCTGCATGCAACATGAAGATCAGGTGGTGTTCAACGGCGCGATTTTGACCGGCCCGCACCGCCGGCCCGCCCGCATCCCGATCCGCCCGCTCCCCCGATCCGCCCGCTCCCCCGATCCGCCCGCTCCCCCGATCCGGCTGTGGGCCCGATCCGGCTGTGGGTCCGCCCGGCCGGTTGCGGCGGCCTTGCGGCTGACGGATGATGGCAAATAGTTGAGAGCCGCCACCTGACAAGGACGATATGACCGATAGCGACGATCGCCTGCTCACCCGGATCAAGACACTGGCGCCCGTGACCGCGGCGGACCTGGCCGCTGCCCTTGGCGTGACCGCGCAGGCCGTGCGCGAGAAGCTGGCGCGGCTGGTGGATGACGGTCTGGTCACCTTCGAAGACCGGGTCGAAGGCGTCGGCCGGCCGCGCCGCTTCTGGCGGCTGACGGCGGCCGGCCACGCGCATTTCCCCGACGGCCATGCCCGGCTGGCGGTGGACCTTCTGGAGGGCGTGCGCGCGATGACGGGCGATGCCGGGATCGACCAGTTGATCGCCGGCCGCGAGGCCGCCCAGCGGCGCAGCTATGCGGCGGCGCTGGCGGCTGCCGACGACGATGGCCCGGCGCGGCTGCGGGCGCTGGCCGCCGCGCGCAGCGCGGAAGGCTATATGGCCGAGATCACGGCTGATGCCGATCTGCCCGGCCAGTTCGTGTTGACCGAGCATCACTGCCCGATCTGTGCCGCCGCGACCATCTGTCAAGGGTTCTGCCGGTCCGAACTGGCGCTGTTCCGCGAGGCCCTGGGGCCGGACGCGATGGTGGAGCGCATCGCCCACCAGCCATCGGGCGATGCGCGCTGCGCCTATCGGGTGTGGTTCAGAACCGGTCGACCGTCAGACCGTTGATGTCGATATCAGGCTGGCGGCCCGACACCAGATCGGCGACCACCCGTCCTGATCCGGCGGCCATCGTCCAGCCCAGCGTGCCATGGCCGGTGTTGAGGTACAGGTTGCGGAAGCGCGTGGGGCCCAGGACCGGCACGCCATCGGGGCTGGCTGGCCTGAGCCCGCACCAGAATTCAGCGCGGCTGGTGTCACCGATGTCGGGAAACAGCGTCTCGACCGCTGTCAGGATGGCACGGGAGCGGACCGGGTTCATCGACAGGTCATAGCCGGCGAGTTCCGCCGTGCCGGCGGCGCGCAGCCGGTTGCCCAACCGGCTGAACACGATCCGCCGGGCGTTGTCGGTGATGCTGCCGCGCAGCGCCGCGTTGTGCCGGTCGACCGGCACGGTCACCGAATAGCCCTTCAGCGGATAGACCGGCAGGCCGACGCCGATCTGGCGCAGCAACAGGGGGGTATAGCTGCCAAGGGCCGCCACCACCGCATCGGCCCTGACGCTGGTGCCGTCCGACAGACGCACCGCGTTGACCCGGTCGCCATCCGTGTCCAGCGCCAGCACGCCGGTGCCATAGCGATAGAGGACGCCCATCTCACGGGTGCGCACGGCAAGGCGGGTGGTGAACAGATGGGCGTCGCCGCTTTCATCAGCGGGGCTGAGCACGCCGCCGGCCAGGCTGTCGCGGATGGCCGCCAGCGCCGGTTCATGGACGACGCAGTCATCGGCGCCAAGGACGGTCTGCGGACAGCCCAGATCGCGCGTCAGATGGCGGGCATGGTCGACGGCGCGACCGAAGCCGGCCTCGTTCTGATAGATGTGCAGGATGCCGCGCGCTTCCCGGTCATAGGAGATGGCTTCGTCCCGCCGGATCTGGTGCAGCATGTCCAGCGAATAGCGGCCGATACGCCAGGCGCGCTCGGTGTTGCGGCGGGTGGGCGCCGCGCGACAATTGGCCAGGAAGCGCAGGCCGAAGGCCCAGAGCTTCGGATCGGCGCGCCAGCGGATGATGACCGGCGCATCCTCGCGGAACAGCCACCGGGGCAGCAGCTTCAGGGTTTCGGGGTTGGCCCAGGGTTCGCAATGGCTGGGGCTGATCTGGCCGCCATTGGCGAAGCTGGTCTCAAGCCCCGATCCGGGCTGACGGTCGATGACCGTGACCTCGTGGCCCTGGCGCGCCAGAAAATAGGCGGTGGTGGTGCCGATGACACCACTGCCGAGAACGACGACCTGCACGGCAACCTGTCTCCGGATGGCGGGGTGGGGGGTGTGATCGCATCGGCTCTGCGACCCCGCGCCGCCTTGTCCGGCGTGGGTGCGGCGAGATATAAGCCCCTGACGGCCGCGAACCAAGCGTTGCGCGCCGATCGGAACATGATGCGGACCGGGCGGCGTCATGCGCGCCGCCGCTTGCAACATTGGAAGGGACGACGCCCATGCTGCGCACGATCTGGATCATCGGCGCGCTGAGCGCCCTGCTGGCGGTTGCCGCCGGTGCCTTCGCCACCCACGGGCTGCAACAACTGGGTGACGTGCACGGCGCCGATATCGTGCGCACCGGCGCGCTGTACGGGCTGGTTCACGGGCTGGTGCTGCTGGTGCTGGGCGTGGCTCACAGTCTGGCGGTGAAAGGCATGCTGCCGTTCGGACAGAAGCGGCTGCTGGCCGGCGCTGGTGCGGTAGCACTTGGCGCCGTGCTGTTCCCGGGCAGTCTTTATCTTTATGTCGCAACCGGATGGAGGCCGCTGGTGTTCGTGACGCCGGTGGGCGGCACGGCGTTTCTGATCGGCTGGGTGTTCATCGGCCTGTCGGTGTTTCGTGCCCGCGCCAGGGTTTGACGGCGCCGTTGCCGGGGGATCCGGCCCCACCGTGACCCGTGCGGACGCATCGACTTTCAGGCGTGCGCCGGCATGTTGGATGCAACTTTCACGCGGTCGAACATCGCTTGAAATTATGCTTTATGGTTTAATGGCTTGAACCCGCCGGTCGCGATGCTACCCTCTGGCCAGAGATGAGGCTTTTCACGGGATCTTCATGGCCATGGACCAGACCACGCAGCCGGCCAAATTCACGGGCACAGACAGCTATGTCGCGACCGAGGATCTGATGATGGCGGTGAACGCCGCCCTGACCTTGGGACGACCACTGCTGATCAAGGGCGAGCCCGGGACCGGCAAGACCATGTTGGCGGAAGAAGTGGCGCGCGCCCTTGGCCGGCCGCTGCATCAGTGGCATGTGAAGTCGACCAGCAAGGCCCAGCAGGGGCTTTACGAATACGACGCGGTGTCGCGGCTGCGCGACAGCCAGCTTGGCGACGACAAGGTCAAGAGCGTCGACAACTACATCATCCGTGGCGCGCTGTGGGACGCCTTCGCCAGCGAAGAGCCCACCGTGGTTCTGATCGACGAGATCGACAAGGCGGATATCGAATTCCCCAACGACCTGCTCCGCGAGCTGGACCGGATGGAATTCTATGTCTACGAGACCCGGGCGACGGTGCGCGCCATTCACCGGCCGCTGGTGATCATCACGTCCAACAATGAAAAGGAACTGCCCGACGCCTTCCTGCGCCGGTGCTTCTTCCATTTCATCGCCTTCCCCGATGCCGACACCATGCGGGCGATCGTGGATGTGCATTATCCGGGCATCAAGCAGGCGCTGGTGCGTGAGGCGCTGGAGATGTTCTTTGGTGTCCGCGAGATGCCGGGCCTGAAGAAGAAGCCCTCGACATCGGAACTGCTCGACTGGCTGAAGCTGCTGCTGGCCGAGGATCTGGACGCCGAGACCCTGCGCGAGGCCAAGGACAAGGCCCTGCCGCCGCTGTATGGCGCCCTGATCAAGAACGAACAGGATGTGTCGCTGGCCCAGCGGCTGGTGTTCATGGCCAAGCGTCGTGCGGAAGGCCCCGGTCGCGGCTGACCATTGCGGACCGCGCCCGGCCAAGGGCGTGGATCGCCGCCGATGAACACTGATGATACCGGCCCTGACATGCTGCGCGCGTCGGCGGGGGAACCGCCCGCCGCGCCCCGCATGCCGGGTTCCAACCGCTGGTGAAGGTTGCGCGCTGATGCTGATCGATTTCTTCTTCAAGCTTCGCGAAGCGAAGCTGCCCGTGACGATCAAGGAATATCTGGTCCTGATCGAGGGCATGCAGGCGGGACTGGCCCAGTTCTCGCCCGAAGAATTCTATTACCTCGCGCGCACCTCGCTGGTGAAGAACGAGAAGCATTTCGATCGTTTCGATCAGGTCTTCGGCGCCTATTTCAACGGCGCCCAGGCCCATTTCACGGCGATCGAGGGCGCCATTCCCGAGGAATGGCTGCGCAAGCTGGCCGAAAAGCACCTGACGCCCGAAGAGATGGCCGAGATCGAGGCACTGGGCGGTTGGGAAAAGCTGATGGAGACGCTGAAACAGCGTCTTGAGGAACAGAAAGGCCGTCATCAGGGCGGCAATAAATGGATCGGCACGGCCGGCACCAGCCCGTTCGGCGCCTATGGCTATAATCCGGAAGGTGTGCGCATCGGTCAGGACCGGTCGCGCAACCGCCGCGCGGTGAAGGTCTGGGACCAGCGCGCCTTCAAGAATTACGACGACGATGTCGAGCTTGGCACCCGCAACATCAAGGTGGCCCTGAAACGGCTGCGCGCCTTCGTGCGCGAAGGCTCGGATCTGGAACTGGATCTGCCCGACACGATCCGCTCCACCGCCCGCAATGCCGGCTACCTCGACATCAAGCTGGTGCCCGAGAAGCGGAACAAGGTGAAGGTACTGTTGTTCCTCGATGTCGGCGGATCGATGGATGATCACGTCAAGCTGTGCGAAGAGCTGTTCAGCGCCGCCCGTACCGAATTGAAGCATCTCGAATATTATTACTTCCACAATTTCATCTATGAAAATGTGTGGAAGGACAATTACCGGCGCTTTTCGGAGCGGACGCCCACGCTCGACGTTCTGAACAAGTTCGGCCCCGACTATAAGGTGATCTTCGTGGGCGATGCCACGATGAGCGCCTATGAGATCGTGATGCCCGGCGGTTCGGTCGAGCACTGGAACGAGGAATCCGGTCAGGTCTGGATGCGCCGGTTCATCGATCATTTCCCCAAGATCGTCTGGCTGAACCCCGAGCCGAAGCAGCGCTGGCGCTATACCGAAAGTGTCAAGATCACCCAGAAGCTGATGGAGGAGCGGATGTATCCGCTGACCCTTCGCGGTCTGGACGAGGCGTTGCGCTATCTGAGCCGTTAAACCACCGGCCGTGAGCGGCGCCGGCCCGGCAGACGATGCCGGGGCGGCATGAGGTGTCGCATCATGCGGTTGTTTCTGTTGCAGGAAGCCGCTGTTTGCCGCTAATCTGTTGCTAACGGTTCGCACCCATGACGAACCGATATCGTGCCATGTTCTTGGATTGCGTGACGGCCCTCAAGGGCCGCAGGTGGTCGTTTGACTCCAACCGGTTGATCGGGTGGTGGCACGATGGTGTCGAATACATCGGACCGGGAGCCGGAACGGCTCCCAAGGCAACGGGTGGTGCCGTCGGCGTTGAGACATCCGCCGACGGCACCACTGCCTTCATCTTCCCAGCCAACACATCCCCCGCTTTCGTCGTCGGCATCAGCCGCGGCCGCGGCCAATCTGTCTGCGGCCGCGCGTGCGGCATCGGACAGGCTGGCCTCGATGCGTTCGGCAACGGCGCTTGCCGGTGCCGCGTTCTCGGCATCGGCACTGCTGTCTGACATGGAGCCGGGCCGGGGAGCGGAGAGGGCCGACGGGTCGGAGACGGGTCACGACCTGTTCACCGACAGCCTGCGCGACTTGCGCAGCGCGCTCGCGGCCCTGTTCGCCCTGCTGGGCATGACGCCTGAAGAGGCGCGCGGTGCCGCCGACAAGGCGGTGGCGGGCGAAGACCTGCCCGACGGCCAAAGCGGTGCCCCCGGCACGGTATCGGCTGCCGCCGTCGGGCCTTCGGCCTTCGGTCTGGGCGGGCTGGATGTGCCCGACGGTGCCGCCCGCACGCTGGGCAAGGCCTTGAGCAAGGGCGCCCGGGCGCTGCACTGGGAAATGATCGCCCTGCTGCTGCGGCTGGGGATGGAGCCGGCGGCCGCACGGGTCGCGGCCTCGCGGCTGCTGGCTGGTGTTGCCGCATCCGGCGGCGGTGGCGACAGTCTGGCGCCGTCGCTGGTTCTGGCCGACATCCGCCGGGGCGTTGCGCCGTCCGCGGGCGCGGTCGGGCTGGCGCTGGCCGTGAAGTCGCTGAGCCTGGAGCGCGACGACACCCATGTCCGACTGCATCTGGACCAGCTGGTTCTGCGTGGCTTTCCGCTGGCGTCCGATGGTGTCCGCCTGGTCCGGGGCGATGCCACCGGCCGACGGCTGACCGCCGATCTGGTGATTCCGACCGGCGTATTGCTGCCACCCGATCCGGTCACGGATGCGGCGGCTATTCGGCAGCCAGTGCGATGACCGGATCCATACGCGCGGCTTTGCGGGCTGGCAGATAGCCGAAGACGACCCCGGTCAGGAAGGCGCAGCCGAAGGCAAGCAGGGCTGGTGCCGGGGTGATCAGCACATCGAAGCCCGCGCTGGCGAGCAGAAGTGCCGCCGGCAGCCCGACACCGATGCCGACGACGCCGCCAATGCCGCAGACGACCACCGCTTCGACATTGAACTGCATCAGGATGCTGCGCATCCGCGCACCGGTCGCCATGCGGATGCCGATCTCGCGGGTGCGTTCGGTTACCGAGACCAGCATGATGTTCATGACCCCGATGCCGCCGACCAGCAGCGAAATCGCCGCAACCGCCCCCAGCAGCAGGGCGAAGCTGCGCTGGCTGTCGCTCATCGCCGCCTGAACCGCGGCGGTGTCGCGGATCTGGAAGTTGCGGACGCGGTGCCGGTCCAGCAACAGGCTGTCGATCTGACGCGCGACCAGGGCGACCTGATCGGCGCTCTCGACCCGGACCGTGACGGAGCTGACATGCGACCGGCCAAGGATGCGCAGAAAGCCGGTCGACAAGGGCATCAGCACCACATCGTCCTGATCGCTGCCGCTTTGTGTCGCCCCTTTCGCGGCCAGGACGCCGATCACCTCGAAGGGGATGTTCCTGACCAGAACATAGCCGCCGATCGGGTCGCTTCCGTCGGGGAACAGATTGCGGGCGACGGTATCGCCCAGCACCAGCACAGACCGGTAGTCGTAGACGTCGGCGGCGCTGATGAATTGGCCGCGCGCCATCTGCCAGTTCCTGACCAGCAGCGCATCCGGCCACACGCCCTGAGCCATGGTGGTGTAGTCGATGCCGCCGACCCTGAGCGTGGTGCGCAGATTGCGTTCGGGAGCGGTGGCGACGATTCCGTCGATCTGCCGGATTGCTTGCACATCCTCGACCGTCAGCGAGGTGATGTCGCCAACCGCCCTGACACCCGGCGCGCCGCCCCGCACCGTCAGCAGATTGGTGCCCATGGTGGCAATCCGCTCCAGCGTCACCGCCCGGCTGCCATCGCCGATCGCGAGCATGGCGATGACCGACGCCACCCCGATCACCACCCCCAGCAGGGTGAGCAGCGAGCGGAACAGGTTGACCCGCAGGGCATGCAGCGCCATCCGCACCGCCGCGCCGAGATCGGTCAGCCCGAACCACGGCCTGCGCTGCATGCCGGGTTCGGTGGATGCCGGTGGTTCGGTGGCCGGTGAATCTGCCTTCAGAGGATCGGTGGCCGATGCCGAAACGCCACTGTCTGCGACGATGCGGCCATCGCGCATCCTGATCTGACGACTGGCATGGGCCGCGACTGCCGCATCGTGGGTGATCAGGATGACGGTGCGGCCCTCGCGGTTCAGATCCTTCAGCAAGGCCAGCACCTCGGCGCCACTTGCCTCGTCGAGCGCGCCCGTCGGCTCGTCGGCCAGGATGATCTCGGCATCATTGACCAGCGCCCGGGCGATCGAGACCCGCTGCTGCTGGCCGCCCGACATCTGGTTCGGCCGATGTCCGGCACGGGCGCCGAGCCCCAGACGGTCGAGCAGGGTGGCGGCAGCCCGGTGACGGTCGCGCGCGGCACGCCCCGCATAGACCGCCGGAACCTCGACATTTTCGCGCGCGGTCAGGCCGGGGAGCAGATTATAGCGCTGGAAGACGAAGCCGAAGCGACGGTTGCGCAGGCGGGCGAGCGCGTCGCGATCCAGCCTCGACACGTCCTGGCCGTCGACCAGATAACGCCCGCCGTCCGGCCGGTCGAGACAGCCAAGGATGTTCATGAGCGTGGTCTTGCCCGATCCGGACGCGCCCATGATCGCGACCATCTCGCCGGCGTGAATGGTCAATGACACGCCGGTCAAAGCCATGACGCCGCCGGCGCCGCCGAAATGGCGCGAGACGGTGTCGAGCACCAGCAGAGGCGCGGATGCGGGACAATCGGGGGTCATGGCGCCGGAGCGGCCGCGCGTGCCGTGGCGGCAGCGGGTGGGCGCCCGCCACTGCGCCAGCTGCCGACGGTGCCCGGCGCCCCACCCATGGCAGGCTCAGGCCCGATCACCACGGCATCACCCGGATGAAGCCCCGCCAGCACCTGGGCATGGCCGCGATCGACCAGCCCGATCCGCACCGGCCGGGTTTCGGTCCGCCCGTCGGGCAGCCGGAGCGCGACCACCCGGCCATCGGCCCCGTCGTGCAGCGCCGCCAGCGGCACCAGGGGCACATCGATCGCCTGATCCAGAATGAAGAACACCTGTGCGGTCATCGCGGTCATCAGCGCGCCGTCGGGGTTGGCGATGTCGATCAGCACGTCGTAGAGCACCACGTCGTTCAAGGTCTGCGGGGTCGGCAGCACCCGGCTTTCCCACACCCGATCGGGCATGCCGAGGGTGGAGAACCGCACCGGCTGACCCGTTCGGATGCGCACGTCATCGGCCTCGGCTTCGGTGGTGGCATTGGCCGGCATGCCCCGGTCGATCCACAGCCTGGCGCCCACCGTGATCGTGGCCAGAACGGCCAGTACCGCTGCGATACGCATGCCCCTGTGGCGGGTGATGGATATGGGCCGTGATGTCATGCGATCCTGACCTGAGGCGGGTGCTGCATGAGGGGGTGGCGGTGC
This sequence comes from Tistrella bauzanensis, assembly GCF_014636235.1. Taxonomy (NCBI): domain Bacteria; kingdom Pseudomonadati; phylum Pseudomonadota; class Alphaproteobacteria; order Geminicoccales; family Geminicoccaceae; genus Tistrella; species Tistrella bauzanensis. Next base: position 7,197 of record NZ_BMDZ01000005.1, on the reverse strand, counting down.
GCTCCGGGCATTGACATGCGGCGCGTGCGAAATCCTACGCGGCAGTGCGAGGCGACGCCATCACTGATCCCTGGCACTGATCCCCGGCATTGATCCCTGGGCGCGTCGGCAGTTGAATGGGGCCACACCGGCCGCGCCGGAAACCCGTATCCGAGGATATATGCCGTCATGGGCAAGAAGGATCGCAAGCAGGACAAGGCCGAGCGCAAGGCCAAGGCGGCCGAATGGCGGGCCGGGGCACCGGAGGCGGTGGCCGAATTGCTGCCCGGCGAGGACACCGACCGGGCACTGAAGCGCCTGCAGGATCAGCTTGTCATGCTTCAGCATGCCTATGTCATCCACGGCCATCGCGGCATTGTGGTGCTGGAGGGCTGGGATGCCGCCGGCAAGGGCGGGCTGATCCGCCGGGTCGGCTGGTGCCTGGACCCCCGCCATCTGCGGGTGCATTCGATCGGCGCCCCAAACCAGACCGAGAAGCGCCAGCACTGGATGCAGCGCTTCTGGACCCGGGTGCCGGAAAATGGCCGCATGGCGATCTTCGACCGGTCCTGGTATGGCCGGGTGCTGGTGGAACGGATCGAGGGCTTTGCCAGCGAGACCGAGTGGCAGCGTGCCTATCACGAGATCCGTGCCTTCGAGACGACCCTGCTGGACGAAGGCATCCATATCGTCAAGCTGCTGCTCGACATCACGCCCGAGGTGCAGTTGGACCGGCTTCAGGCCCGGTACGACAATCCCGAGAAGCGCTGGAAGCTGACAGAAGACGATCTGCGTAACCGCGCGCGCTGGCGCGATTACGAGGAGGCCTATGGTGAGATGGTCGAGCGCACCTCGCTCGACCGCGCGCCCTGGCAGCGGATCAATGCCAATGACAAGGACACCGCCCGCATCGCCGCGTTCGAAGCGATCATCCGTGGTCTGGGCGACGGTGTCGACGTGAGCGAACCGGTGGTGCCGCCGCTGATCCGGGCATTTTTTGGGGATCCGTCCTGACAGGGTGCGGGCCTGACGGAGAGGGTTTTCGATGCCCGAGATAGCCGTGCCCACGCCCTATCTGGATCTGGCAAGCGCGCTCGCCATCGGCGCGCTGATCGGCTTCGAGCGCGAGAAGCACAAGGCCGATCAGCATCTGCGCGGCGCCATGGGCCTGCGCAGCTTCATCATCGCGGCCCTGGCCGGTGCCGCCGGCGCACTGGTCACCACGGCACTGAACAGCCCATGGCCGCTGGTGGCGGTGCTGATAGGGGTGGCCGCCGTGGTCGTGGCCTCGCATGTCGAGGCGGCGGTCCATGATCCGAGCAAGCTGGGCGCCACCACCGAACTCGCCGCCATCGCCACGACGGCGCTGGCGGCACTGGCGGTGCTTGGTCATCGCGACATGGCGGTGCCGCTGGCGGTTGCCTGCGCGGCGGCGCTGGCGTTCAAAGCGCCGCTGAAGCGGATGGTGGCCGGCTTCGGCCGGGACGACATCCACGGCATGATGAAGCTGCTGATCGCCAGCTTCATCGTTCTGCCACTGCTGCCCGACCGGACACTGGACCCGTGGGATGCGATCAATCCCTATCGGTTGTGGCTGCTCGTCATCCTGATCACCGCGCTCAGCCTGGTCGGCTATGTCGCGGTCCGGCGCTATGGCGCCCGCACGGGCACATTGATGACCGCGCTGGCCGGCGCGCTGGTGTCGTCGACGGCGGTCACCCTGTCGCTGGCCCGTCACGCCCGCACCGGCGATATCGCCACCCGCCGCGCGGCGGCTGGCGGCATCCTGGCCGGATGGACCGTGATGGCATTGCGGGTCGCGGTGCTGCTCGCGGCTGTGAACTCCGCGATCCTGCTGCTGCTGTGGCCGGTTCTGGCAGCCCTGATCGCCCCGGCGCTGGCCGGCGCGCTGTGGCTTCTGGTGCTGCGGCAGGCGCCATCCGTGGCGCCCGTGGTGCCGGCTAAAGGCGACGGCGCCCCGTCCGCCGATCAGGCATCGGCGGCGCCGGCGGCCGAGGTGCGGACATCGGTCGACAACCCGTTCAGCCTGGGCCCCGCCATTCGCTTCGCGGTTCTGATGGCGGCGATCATGCTGGTGTCGGCCCTGGCGGAACGGTATCTGGCGCCGACGGCGCTGGTGGCCGTGGGGGCATTGTCGGGGCTGGCCGATGTCGATGCGATCACCGTGTCGATGGCGGAGCGCAGCATCGGTGATGCCAGCCGCATCAATCTCGCGGCGGCGGCGATCGTGGCCGCGGCCGTGGTCAATACGGCGGTCAAATACGGTCTGGCATTGACCGCAGGCGGCCGCGGTCTGGCATGGCTGCTGGCGCCGGCAACGGCAGCCGCGTTGCTGGCGGCGATCGCCGCGGCGGTTCTGCGGCTGTGATCAGGGCGTGCGCGCGGTCATTCCTCGCGCGCGGCGCCCTCGATGCTGTGCAGCAGCGGTTCGATCAGATAATCGAGGGCGGTGCGTTCCCGCAACGGCACCATCACTTCCGCCGGCATGCCGGCGGTCAGCGTGGCATCGGGCAGGCGGGCCAGTTCTGACGGTGGGACCTCGACGCGCAGATCATAGTAGCCGACACCGGTGCGTTCGTCCGTCAGCCGGTCGGCGGACACCTGCGACACGCTGCCATCCAGCACCGGCGTTGTCCGATAGGGATAGGCTGTCAGCCGCACCTCGGCCTTCATGCCATGGCGCACGTCATCGACCTGATCGGGGCGCAACTGGGCACGAACGATCAGCGGCGCGTCGCTGGGCACGATCTCCATGATGGTCTCGCCCGCGCGGATCACGCCGCCGACGGTGAAGGCGATCAGCCCCACGACCGCGCCCGATGCCGGCGCCTTCACATCGGTGCGACCCAACTGGGCGCGCACCGCTTCCAGGCGCGGGGTCAGGTCGAACAACTGTTCCTGGGTCTGTCGCAGTTGTTCCGCCACCTCCGTCTGGCGCTCGCGCTCGATCTGGTCGATCTGAAGCCGGGCCTCGCCGATGGCCTGGGCCGCACGCGCGGCATTGGCCTCGTTCTCGCCCCGCTCGCCATCCAGGGATGCGGCGGCACGCTCCAGGGCCAGCACCCGGGTTTTCGGCGTCAGCCCCTTTTCGTATAGCGATCGGGTGCCCTTCAACTCGTCGCGGATCAGCGCAAGCTGGCGGCGATTGGCATCGGCCTGAGCCTTGAAGCCGGAAATCTGGGCCTCAAGCTGAACGATGCGCTGGCTGAGGATGTCCACCTGATTGCCACGCGAACTGGTGCGGGTCGCAAACACCCGTTCCTGGCCATGCACCAACTGGTCGATCTCGCCGACCTGGCCCAGCCGGGCCACGATGTCGGGCGGAAACACGATCGCGTCCAGCCCGTCGCGCTCCGCGACCAGCCGCGCCTCAAGGATCGTCAGGGCATCGGTCTGCTTCGACAGCACGCTTTCCTGGGCACGCAATTCGGTGCTGTCCAGACGCAACAGCATCTGGCCGGCGGCTACCCGGTCGCCTTCGCGCACCGGCAGTTCGGCGACGATGCCGCCATCGCGGTGCTGCACCGCCTGGCGGTTGCCTTCCACGATCACCACGCCGGGGGCGATGGCGGCGCTGTTCAGCGGCGCCAGCGCCGCCCAGCCACCCAGCACGCCAAAGAACAGCAGGCCCACGATGATGCCGGTGCGCATCGGCCGCCCGGCGCCGTCATCGACCGTTCCAGGCGCGACGGGCGGGCGGGCGGCAGCGGTTGCCGGTGCCGATTGCATGCTCATGCGTCGCCTCCGCGCCGATCATCGGGATCACGGCCGCCATCCCGGCGATTGTTGTCGGCACTGCCGGTACCACGCGGCGTCGGCCGCCCCTGCGGCTGTGGTGCATTGGGATGGGGGGCATTGGGATGGGGTGCATTGGGATGGGTCGGGGCCGGGGGGCGCCCGCCTTCGGCGCGGGGCGTGCTCAACGCCTTCACCACCTCGGCCGTCGGTCCATACATGTGAACCCGGCCTTCGCGCAGCACCAGCAACCGGTCCGACAGGCCCAGAATGCCGGTGCGGTGCGCCACGATCAGCACGGTGCGGCCTTCGGTCCGCAGACGTTTCAGGGCGATGACCAGAGCTTGCTCGCCATCATTGTCCAGGCTGGAATTCGGTTCGTCGAGCGCGATGATCGCCGGGTCGCCATAGAGCGCGCGGGCAAAGCCGATCCGCTGACGCTGGCCGCCCGACAGGCCGATGCCGCCATCGCCGACCCGGGTATCATAGCCCTGCGGCAGGGCCAGGATCATGTCATGGGCACCGGCGCGTTCGGCCGCCTGGATGACCAGGGCATCGTCGGCATCGCCGAAGCGGGCAATGTTGTCGCGCACGGAACCCGCCAGCAGCACGACATCCTGCGGCAGATAGCCGATCGCCGGCCCCAGCCGTTCCCGCGGCCAGCGCGCCGCATCGGCTCCATCCAGCCGCACCGATCCCGACAGCGGCACCCACAGCCCGATCATCAGCCTGAGCAGGGTCGACTTGCCTGCCGCCGATGGCCCCAGTATGCCGATGGTCTCGCCGGCGCGCACATCCAGGTCGACGCCACCGATCGCCGGCCGTTCGGCGCCGGCCATGCGGAACACCACGCGGTCCAGGGTAATGGCGCCCTTCGGACGGGGCAATTCGGTCTGCCCCGGCCGCGGCGGCGGGGTGGCGGCAAGGGCGGACTTCACCCGGCCATAGGCCTCGCGCGCCGAGGTCATCTGCCGCCACATGCCGACGATCTGTTCGATCGGCGCCAGTGCCCGGCCGATGAGGATCGAGCCTGCAAACATCGCCCCGGGCGTGATCTCGCGTTCGATGGCAAGCCAGGCGCCGATCGCCAGCACCAGGATCTGCAACGACAGCCGCACGCCCTTGGTGGCGGCCGACCAGAAGGCGCCGCGTTCGGCCGACCGGGCATGTCCGGCCAGGCCTTCCATCCGCGCGTCGTGCCAGCGGCTGATCAGCGAGGGCGCCAGCCCCATCGCCTCGATCGGCTCTGCCTCGCGGATCAGGGCATCGCCGGCCGCATGGGCGCGCAACTGCGCCTGCCCGGCGGCGGCGGCGGCGGCCTTGCGCATGCTGTATTCGCCGGCGATCGCCAACGCCAGCAGCAGCACCGATCCACCCAGGGCCAGCATGCCAAGCCAGGGATGGATGATCCACATGATCGCCACATAGACCGGCATCCAGGGCAGATCGAACATCGCCCCCGGCGCCGGCCCCGACAGAAACATCCGCAGGGTCTCAAGATCGCGCAAGGGCTGTGCCGCCGGCGGCTGGCCGGGCAGGGCGGACTGGCGGATCAGCCGTGCGAGCAGCGGCCCCGCCAGCACCCGGTCGACGCGCAGGCCCGCGCGGCTCATCAGAATGCCGCGCACCCGGTCGAGCGATGCCATGGCCAGCAGGGCCACCAGCGCGATGACGGTCACGAATATCAGGGTTTCGCCGCTGCCGCTGGACAGCACCCGGTCATAGACCTGCAGCATGTACAGCGACGGCGTCAGATACAGCAGGTTCACCGCGGCGCTGAATACCGCCGTGGCCCCGAGATGCCGACGGATGGCGGCGCGCGCCCGGTCGATCAGACGGGCGCCATCGACGTCGTCGCCGGGAACCGGCGCCACCGGCCGTATGGTGGATGGCCGGGCCATGGCAGGGATATGGGGCGGGCTGACGGTCATCGGGCCAGAGATCCGGGGGCTGTTATCTGATGTGCATCAGGGCGCACAGGCAGGTTGCGCGTCTGAGCGGACAATCATCATATATCAAGCGATGTGACGCGTATGTAACCGCCTATCAATATCGACGATCAGGGCACATGTCATCCGGCTTCCGGTTGCATGGCAAAGGACACAGCGCCATGTAGGTGTGTGACCGTGCACGCGGCCGTCACGATCGGGCGCGTCGCTGCTTGAAAAACACCGGAGCGAACATGATGACATAGATGACGCGCATCACATGGAACACCGCGACCACGGCGGCATCCAGGCCCAACGACAGCGCGATCAGCCCCATTTCGGTGAACCCGCCCGGCACCAGGCTGAGCAGCATCGCCAGCCTGGGCGCACCGGTCACAGCGGTGAACACCGGCGTGAACAGGATCGCCGTCACCAGCATCATCAGTGCCGAAATGATCGCCAGAATGACGATCCGGGCGAGTTTGCGCATCGACAGCCCGGCAAAGCGGGCGCCCATCATGGCGCCGGCCAGCATCTGGGCAAGGGCGATCGCCGCGGTCGGCAGTTGCAGGGTCACCAACCCTGACAGATGCAGGGCGCCCGAGACCAGCAGCGAGCCGATGAAAGTGGCACCTGGAATGCCGGTGCGGCTGGCCAGCCGATAGCCCAGGATGCCGCCCGCCACCAGCACGACATAGCTCGCGATCATGCCCGCCATGCCGCCGCCGGCCCAGATGGCGATCAGCCCGTCCTGTGTCGCATGCCGCGGGGTGATGGTGGCGGCGACGCTGTAGCCTTCGACATAGGCGAGGTAGAGCGGCACGGTGAAAACCACCGCATAGATCCGCACCGCATGGGTCAGTGCCACGGTCGCGATGTCGGCGTGGTGGTCTTCGGCCACGCGGGTCATCTCGTTGATGCCACCGGGCATGGCGGCAAAGAAGGCGGTGGCCCGGTCGACGCGGCCGAAGGCGATCATCAGCCAGTAGCCCATAGAGAACAGCAGCAGGATATAGGCCGCCAGCGCCGCCAGCCCCAGCGGCCAGCCGGCGGCATGGGCAAAGACATCCGGGGTGAAGCTGCCGCCCAGCACCATGCCGAGCGCCACCACGGTCCAGTTCCGCAACCGCCGGTTGGCAATCAGCGGCGCCCCCAGAATGCCGGTGAGCGCGGTCAGGCTCATGGCACCCAGCATCCATGCCAGCGGCAGATGCCACCAGGCGAACAGCCCGCCACCGGCGGCACCGATCAGCAGGGTCAGACACAGACGTGCGGCCTTGTGCCGGTCGGCGCCGCCGGTTGTCGTCACGGACGGCGGCTGTGGCTGATGTCGATCGGCGGACACGGGGGGATGGTCCTTGCAAACGCGATGATTGAAGTGGCAGGCTGGTCGCATATGGTATACCAAAGCCGTGCCGGCCTGCCCATCGACCAGTGCCGTCAGGGGTGCGCACAGGGCAACGAGTCCAGGTTAACGCGCTTGCAGAGCCGCCATGAGGTATTGTGTGTCCCACGTAGCAAGTTTGCGCCTGGC